>CAZHSA010000137.1:0-9354 GCA_964535135.1 uncultured Kordia sp. | reverse complement strand
CTTCAATATTATATTCGTCAAAAATTTGATTTTCATAGTCAAACTCAAAGTCACTCGGCAACTTTTCTGCTTTAAAAATAAAGCGTTCCTGCAAAAAGTAGAGCGCTATATTTGCAAGAATATAGATGAAAATAAAAATTACAATTCCTAGCGCCCAATATGACATGTATCTCTTTTTAAAGTATCAATATAGGAAAAACTTAGAACTATTGTTGTTAGATTAAAAAGTATTATTTTTTAACAATTTACTTCTGTAGTGGTTGTTATTACAATGCCGCCTGTATTAAACAGTGTCGGATCTCCTAATGTTTTAACAGTATCTAATGTAACACAATCTGTTACATTTAATGAAGCACATTCATTAATACAGGTCTCACAGTAACTTACTGCTGTAAAAGGTAGCTCTTCTGTTGGTGGCGGAATGGTATCTGTTCCTCCTTTTATCGTCGTAAGTCCATTAAGACGCGAGATGTTACTTTTTTTTAGTTCGAGTAATGAGATTTTCTTTTTTTTCATTGTAATACAGTTTTAGTGTTTTAATAGTATGTAAAAATAGTTGTAAAATAGCATCAGCGTTAGGTATTTCTCTGAAGCTTCTTATTTCCTGAAGGGAATTTGCTAGCTTTAAGATTTAAACTAAACCACTTTATATATACACAAAGTGATTTAGCCATGTTGGTTATATTAACTAACATTAAAAAATGTTAGCATGGAAAGTTTGTTACTATCATCGTAACCGTAATCGAATTTAGAAGTGTCGGATCTCCCAAGGTTTTATTTGTGTCGTTTGTATCACAACTTGGAACATTTGTGCATCCATACGTTTGACAAACTAAATCACATGTGTTTTGATTGCAATTTGATATTTCAGTAAAAGGATTTTCTTCTGTTGGAGGCGGAATAGTATCTGTTCCTCCTTTTAGAGAAGCAAGCCCGTTTAGGTGAGAGATTTTACTTTTTTTCAATTCTAGCAAAGAGATTTTCTTTTTTTTCATTATAAATCAATTTTAATGTTTATTCGATAAAGAAACTAAAAAAATGAGTGTTTTTGAGGTGTTACTGTTGATAGTTCATAAACTGTCAATCAATTTCTAAGTCGTCTCGAAGCTTTTTTAGGTATTGTGAAGGATAAATTCCTGTTTGTGCTTTAAATGCTTTTGAAAAGGTTTCTTGGCGTTTAAAACCAAACTCTTCTGCAATCGCTTTTATCGTATACGAACGCAATTTCTCATCGTTTTTTAAGCGAATTAACGCCGCATTGATTCGCAATTCGGTAATGTATACTTTGAAGCTTTTGTTTTTGTAATTGTTGATCACATTGGAAACATACGAAGTGTTTGACTCTAATTTTTCAGCAACATACCCCAAACTACATTCTAATGATAAATACTCTTCTCGTTCTTCAAATTGCGTCAATTTTTCTAAGAGCAAAGCAGCTTTTGTATCCGTTACTTTTTCAGAGATACTAGAAGTTTTGACTTCCTGATTTCGTGCTTCCTTTTGTTTTTCTTGCTCATTTTCTAAGGCAATTACTTTTTCTAACACTTGTGCTGCTCTTTTTTGAATTCTTTTCACTTTCAACCTGTAAAAGTAGATACTTCCCGCTAGCAGTAGTACAAGAAAAATAGCAATTCCGTACAACCATTTTTTCTTTAATTCTTGCTGCGCAAATGCATCTTCTAGCTTCTTGTAGCTTGTTAATACTTCAGGGAGATCATTTTTGTTGTGGATTTCACTGATAACTTTTACATTCTGTTTTTTTTCAAGATCAAACAATCGCTTACTTTCTTGTAGATGAAATTTTGACTTTTTTATGTTTCCCGTTTCATAGTAACACCAAGCTAAAATATCATGCATTTGAAGCTCGTTTAAGTATTTTTTGTCTGAGTTTCGGGTAATTTCTTGAAATTCTTCTAAAAATTGAATCGCGTTTTCGTAGTCTTTCAGCGCATAGTAGTTTTTTCCTTTATAAAAATACACATTACTCAATAGTATTACATCATTCTCATTTTGGGCGTATTCCTTAATTTTTTCAGCTAACTGATTACTTTCTGTATGCTTCCCTTTTTCGTAAAGAATAATCGCTTTGTTAAAACCTAAAGAAGAACATGTTTTGGGTGTTTTGGATTGATCACAAATTTGAAGTCCTAACTCCGTATAGTCTTCTGCTTTTTGTATGTAGGTATCTTTTTTGTCATCGTTAAATTCTCCCAAACGTAAATACGTGTCTGCTAGATGAAGATATATAGATATTTTTTTAAAGTTTTTATTCTCAGCTTCCAGTGGTGTTTCCTCTATATCTTGAAGTGATTGTGTAAATATGGAAATAGCTTCTTCTAAATCTTGATTGTTTTTTTTCATAAAGCCAATATTGATAGAAGCTTCTAACAATTGCGCCTTGTCATTTTCCAGTGCTGCGTATTCTTTGGCTTTAAGGTATGAATCTAATGCTTTGAGATAGTCACCTTTATCAAAAAAGGCATTTCCTTGTATGTTGTATAATTTATACAACAATCTATTTTCTTTCAGCTGCTCACCTAGCGGAATAGCGATGTCAATTTCACTTAATGCAGCATCATTTTGATCGTCTAAAAATAAACTGAAAGTCTTTCCATATAAAGATCGTAGCTGATTTCGCTGGTTTTTATTTTTTACAGCATTTTTATAAGCTGCAGTCATGTAAATGAGCGCAGTTTTAGGTTTTGATCGTATCGTTTTAAAGTATTTTTGCGCCAATTCGTCAAACGACTTTCCAGCTAAAGAATCTGTTTGTCCCTGTAAAGGAGAAAACGATAGACAGCAAAAAAGGAAAAATATTTTGAAGATTGGGGAACAGCTATACTGCTTGAAATTCAACATAAGATCATTTTTGTATATATAAAGAACAATATAAACATTCTTTACCTACTGATAACGCTGAACTTTCTAAATATTACTTTAAATTTTCAAGAATAAAATCAACGGTTTTGTTGGTATTATTATTTTCCATGTACGAGTCCGTAATATGCTTAGAAGCTACCGCATACCCATTTTTTGCTAAAGACTCAATGTTTTCTAAGTAATCTAACGTGATTTTGCCACGTAATAGCGGTTGTAGGTCTTTTCCAGATTTGTAATAATTGTACACTTTTTTAAGTCCCGTGAGGTATAAATAATCTTTGGTAAATCCGCCACCACGATGCGCTCTTGTAGAAATGTTAAATGCGGTTTCTCGATCCAAATCGTAATTATTCATAAACAATCGGAAGGTTTGCGAAAACGAGTAGCCTTTTGCCAAACTGTCAACCGCAATGACACGATACGCCAATTCTTTCAAGCGTTTTACAGTGAGGTTATTACTCATATATTCTGAAAAAACTGCCAATCCTTCTTGGGTTTCTTCATAATTTGGAAAACCATTTGAAAATATATGCAGCGGATGCAGCAATCCGTTCATCGTTGTCACCATGTGTACGCCAATTTCATGATTGGTTAATACGGCAATTTCATTGTCTGAAAATACATGCTTTTCATTGATTACCAATGTTTTAATATTATTCAATACCATTGCAATGGCACTCATATCTTTTGAAAATTTAATATGATATGAAAAATCGTATTGTTTTGAATACGCGCGAAATAGTTCTGCCGTTTGTGCTGCGGTATATTTAGGTTGAAATTGTTCTTCACTAGGATCTTCCTCTTCAAAATGGAGAATGAATTTTGCATTTTCCACATCTCGTTCTTTCGGTGTTCCAAATGAACGCAAACTGTTGTAGTAAAATTTACGCTTGGTTCCTATTGTTTGAATGCATTGAACTAAACCAGAATATGCATAAATAATATCTTCGTATAACTCCCGAATATTTTCGTCTTCTATATGCTCAATCGGTTGTGAAATGAGTTCTCGGTGAAGTTGGAATCGGTCAAAATCTATTACTGGGTACTTAAATTTTGGATCTTTTAAGTATTTAGAATTGAAGAACTTTGCTTTTTCTTCTTCAATATTTAAAGGATTTACATAACTCAGTAATTCAATCTTCTTTACAACTTCATTAATATTGTTGTCGATCTCAAAAATCACTTTGCTCGCTACATTGGTATCATTCATTCGGACTACGTTCTTTTCTTAGCTACTATATTTTTTGTAAAAGTCATCAGCATGTTGTGGAATAAGTGTTTTCAACGCTTTTTCAATGGCTGAAACTACTTCGGGGAACATAATCTGATCAATTTCATCGCAATATATCTTTTTTACTTCAGTTGCCAAAACTAAGGTGTTACTAAAATGCTCCGTGATGTACTTTAAAAAGTAGCCGTTTCCTTGAAAGGTATCGTTAATTTTAGAAGTTGACGCAATGTCGTTTGGCAATTCAATTTTTGATAATAATGCGCGCCAGTCTTCAACAATGTCACCAAAACGTTCATTATCAACATTAGACGTTCCTAAATTGAACGTTGGCACTTCTCGTGTCCAGCGTTTCCAGTTGTACGAGTGCATGTCATACACCACACACACGCCAAATTTTTCTTCTAGCTTTGAGATTAACGCATGCACTACTTTATAGAAATTGCTGTGTTTTGCCAAACTTTTCTGCTTCATGTCTTCAGGTAAAGGCGAATGCCACAATTGTTTTCCCCAAGCATCTTCGTAAATAGCACTTTCGGGCGCACGGTTTAAGTCGTATTCAAAACGAGAATCCATTCCGGCAATGACAATCGGATGTGTTTGTACCATTTCTTTCGTGGCAGGATCTTCTTCAAACCAACGATCGTATTCGGTATGCATGCAGTTTTCCCAAAGTTCGCGTCGAAATTGATGTCCGTCATGTACTGCGCCACAAGCATACGGCACATAGTTATCAATTTTTATCGTAAACGAATAATCTGCTGAAACTGCTTCAAACAGTTCTTCATTTTGAATGTTGGCAATAATTTGGTTGATGGTTAGTTTTTTCATGTGTCTCAATTTTTATCAACGTACTTTTTGTTTGGATCTAAATAAAGTGATGGCTGTTAGGTAATTTTCATCTTCAAAATTAATCTTATAATCATAATCATACAATGCAAAAAGGGCATCCATTCGTTGTTTTTGAGATTTTACAACACTATTTGCATTTGTATACTTTATATATGGAGTAAAAGCATACCCTATAACTGACAATCCTATGGAAATTCCTATTATACTTACGGTAGAAATCCAACCTGCTTCAAAAAGTTTTTGTGTAAAATAAATATCTATCAAAATAATCGCAATACCAATAATAGAAAATAAAATCAAATGTCCTAAGACGGTTGATTTTCGATCTTGTAACTCCTTGTATTCTATATTTATTCTAGCAATTTCTTCTTTTGCAGTATCGCCAAATGTAATTCTAGGGCATTTCCGTAAGAAATCTGCTTTCTTATGAGTCAATCCACATAAATTTCCAGTAGTAAAGTTATATTCTTTATGCTCACAAAAACTACAGTGTCCAGAAATTTCCATACATTAATTTATAGTAAATAGTTTGATACTTTTCTTCACAACATATTCTCCTTTTTCATCATACGAAACACGAATATCTGCTGTATAGTCTAAATTATTATTTTTTAATAATTCATGCAACTCTAGCGCCTTTTTTTCGTGTATATCTATTTCTTTTTTACATTGTTGCAAAGGGCGAAATGCAATGGCTAATAAAATTCCACCAGCGGCAATCGTACCTTGAAAGATGGGAAACTCTGTCCATTCTGCAATACTTCCATATGCGCCAACTCCAATGATGATTAAGGCAATAATGCCGAGTATACTTGCCTCTTTTAACAAACTTTTTCGTTTTTTCTGTAGTTTCTCAATAGTAACTAACACATCAAGAAGTTCAGTACTTATAAGGCTTGTATCTACTTCGTTGCTCATTTTTTACACATTTCTTTAATTGTGAATATATTAAAACGTTTCAAGGATATTTCTCATAACAATAAATAGTATCATCAGTCCGATACCAATCAAAATCATATTCTTACTACGATTGTATTTTTTTTCAGCAGTTTGCTTTACCACAGTTGTGGTTGATATTAAATCGTGCCAACCAATACTTCCAAAAAACGAAAAAGCTTCAAACGGAATTCTTCTCGAAAAGGTTCGCCATAAGAATTGACTAAAATAAATTTTCCCTTTTTTATAATTAATAATCCGCGTATTGGTCAAACACTTCCCAGGAGTTGTTTTAAAAATACTTTCAAAACATAAGTAATAAAACGTACTGGCGACAAAAAATAAAATATATACACTAAAATCATCGCCAAATGTATTAGAGAGTGTTCTTGTCAATGTACGCGGTAATAGAAAAATGTATCCTGAAAAAATCGCAATAATGATAAATATATCAATGATATAGTTTATAAAGCGTTGCCCTTTAGAAGCGCGTTCATGATGTAATGTTTCTGCAAACCGATCGTCATTTAAGTATATTTTGATACCATCTGGATCATCAAGCGGAACTAGTTGTTTTTCCCTAAAACTTCGTTGTAAATACGTATAGCTAATAAAAATAGACAAAAAGCATTTGAACAAAGCAATACTCGTAACTGTGGTGCTAAAAAGAGGATCACCTAAAAAGAATAAGATCAAAAGCAGTCTAATTGAAATAACTATTTGAGCAATAAATACGACCATAAAAGCAAAATCGAGCAAGCGATTCTCCTTTTTTTTACTCACCAAATACAAAATTGCACTTGCTAAAAATAAGAACATAAAGATATATGTTAATGCGGGCCAGGTTCTAGTTGTATTCCCAATAGTGTAAGAAAAACTAAAAAAACTATTTTTTAAATACACAAGCTCTACTCTACCTATTTGAAGCATGTACAAGGTGTCAAAAAGTGTTATTGAGGACAAATATTTAAAAAAAATACTCAATAAAAATGTTAAAAGTGGCAAGCCCGACATGTAGAGTGCTATGTAGCCAATATTATGAAATATAAAATCTTTAATTTTTTGCAAATTCATAGTACAAATTATAAAAGGTTAGCTATTAGTACAACCAATATAACAACAGCTGCAGCAATAATAATTCCTGCTACAATTGGTTTATATTTTTTGTCTGCTTCGTAATGTGCCACAACCGTTTCTGTCAATTGATCGTGCCATCCTAATTCGCCAAAAAACGAAAACGCTTCAAACGGAATTTTTCTGCTAAAAGTACGTCCCAATATTTGCGAACCATTTACTTTTTCTGATACATATCCGGCTACCGCACTATCGGTTATATACTTTGCGGGTGTGGTTCTAAAAAAACCTTCAAAAATACCATAATATAAAAGTCCAGATACTAATGCTACAAGATAAATAGTAAGCTCTTCTCCAATCTTGTATTGAATGCCTATTACAAATTTTCGTAAAAATGTCATTAGTATGGGAGAAAATATCAAAACCATCAAAATAGCATCAATTATATAATGGACGAAGCGCGTTCCTCTTTTTACTCTTACAAATTTAATTTCACGTTTCCCATCTTTTAAATATACCATATCAGTCATATCGTCTGGTAATGTTTCAAAGGCGACACGTTTTTTACTCACTCTCAAATACACAAAGCAAACCACTATGGTGAACAGTAACTTAAAAAATTGGAAGAAAATAGTGAAAAAATAATCACCAAGAAGTTTACTTGCACCTAGATTTATTAAAACTCCTATGATTACCACCAGTAGAATAACTATGGTTATAAAGTTGGATATAAACATGATAGACATGCAAAACTGCAACAAGCGTTGCTCTCTTTTTTTAGATACGAAATACAGAACAATACCTATGATTAAAATGACATAAAATAAAGGCACAAATATTTCCGTAAAGCCCAGTATGGAAGTGATGGTATTAAAAGAGCTACTTATTTCAAACAAATCTGTTTTAAAATAAGAGAGTTGTAAAAAATCAACTTTAAAATACTCCAAGATTTTTATAGACTCAAAAGTAATGTTTCCAAAGAAAGAATATACAAATAAACCAATGGTGAAAAGCGTATTGTAAATAGCAAAATACACAATGTTGTTGTAGATGAAGTCTTTAATTTTTTGCAAATTCATGTTTTAGGTGTTTGTTAATGATTGGTGTTTATGTGTGTAACTGTCCCCATTCCGTCCAAGAACCATCGTATACTTGATATGAAGAATAACCTGCTATATCAGCCGCTAAAGCGAGAATGCACGCCGTAATTCCTGATCCACATGAAAAGGTAAATGGTGTTTTTTGTGTGTTGAATGCTGAAAATATAGTTTGAAGTTCTTCTTTTGATTTGAATGTAGCATGTTGTAAAACTTCTGTATACGGTAAGTTTTTTGAGGTAGGAATGGTTCCACTGCGCAATCCTGCTCTTGGTTCTGGTACTGTTCCTGAAAAACGTGCTGCGGATCGTGCATCTAAAATAACAGTATCATCATTTGTTACGGTTTGAAGCATCTCAGGATAGTTTTTAAACAGCTGTAACCGATCTTTTCCTTGAAAATCTCCACGACTTCCTGTATACGGAACTTTGTCTTCTACAGAATTGTTGGCTGCTTTCCACGCAGGAAATCCTCCATTGAGTACCGCAATATTCTCAAATCCCATACTTTTAAACATATACCAAACTCTTGGCGAAGCGTAAATACCAAGTTCGTCATACACCACAATGGCACTGTCTTTTTGAATTCCTAATGCTTGCGCTTTTTCTGTAAAAGCTGCTACAGAAATCATGGTGTTTGGAAAAGGCGCGTCTAACACACTGAAAACTTTCTTAATATCAAAAAATCGTGCGTTTGGAATTTGCGTTGCTTCTGCATGAGCAATATCGCCTACTACTTTCGGAATCGTTCCATTTAAAACAACAAGATTGGTTGCATGAATATGTTCTTGCAACCAATCAACAGAAACTATTGGGTTTGTTATATGAATGTGCATTATGCGTCGTCCACAGCTTTGCGTAAACGAACGCGTCTATCAAATGCTTGTAACTTGTCAACTACTTTGCTCTCTACAAAATCAATCACTTTTTCTTGCAATCGTGTTTTGTATACTTTATTTATGTATGTAATTCCTCCTGGTGACATTACATTTACTTCCACCAATTTTCCACCAATCACATCAATACCCACAAAATACAATCCGTCATTGACCAATTTTGGACCAATTTGCTTACACAAAGCTTTTTCTGCTTTGGTTAACGAATGTTTTTGTACGCTTCCACCTGCACTTACATTTGATCTATGATCGTCTGATCCTGGCACACGTTTCATTGCGCCAATCGGCTCTCCGTTCAATAATAAAATACGAACATCACCTTGATCTGCACCTTCTATATAATCTTGAAGAATAACGTAGTTAGAACTTCCGTCGCTATTGGTAATATAAAA
>CAZHSA010000136.1:651-9497 GCA_964535135.1 uncultured Kordia sp. | reverse complement strand
ACGTAAAAGATCCACAAATACCGTATTGGAGATTTCCAGGTTTTGAAAGCATTGAGCGCAATGATATTGTGGTGTTTAACTGGCCAATAGATGAGTTTGAAGACATTCAAGCAATGACAGGATATGTTGACAAGCCTTTAGACAAGCGATCTAACTACGTAAAGCGTTGTGTAGGATTGCCAGGAGACAAGCTCGAAGTGCGTAACGGATATGTATATATTGATGGCAAGAAAAACGAATTGCCAGACCGTGCGAAATTGCAGTTTAGTTATTTAGTTGAGACGAAAGGACGAGGGTTTAATAAGCAATATTTACACGATCGTTATGACATCACAGATGATTATGCTCCAATAGGAAATAATTTATATCAGTTTAGGGCGGTTACAGATAAAGCTGCAAGTGAATTGAAAAACCACCCTAATGTTAGGTCTGTTAAACGAGCAGAATACGAAAAAGGAAGACGTACCGACGTGTTTCCCAATAGTGAAAATTACCAATGGAACGAATACCATTACGGACCTATTGAAATTCCGTATGCAGGACAAACCGTTGAATTAACGATGGAGAATCTTCCATTGTACAAAAGAGCGATTTCAGAATATGAAGGTAACAATTTGACCGTAAATGACAATCAGATTATGATTGATGGTGAAGTAATTACATCGTACACCTTCAAGCAAGATTATTATTGGATGATGGGAGACAACCGAGGAAATTCGCAAGATTCTAGAAGTTGGGGATTTGTACCGTTTGATCACGTGTTAGGAAAACCTGTTTTTGTTTGGATGAGTTGGGATGACGACGCAACAGGATTGAATAAAATTCGTTGGAATCGTTTGTTTACAACTGTAAGCGGTGAAGGAAGTCCAATTTCATACTTCCCATACTTTTTAGTCTTATTAGCAGGTTGGTTTGGATTTAGTTATTATAAAAAACGTAAGAAGGAAGGTTCTAAATAGTACTTAACCTTTGAAATAAAAAAGGGACTTTTGTTTGCGAATTGTGGATTTGTCTTTTTGTTTTTTGTCAATTTGTGGATTTGTCTGTTTTTTTTAACGCTTATTTTTAAAATTGAACGCTTACAAAATCATTTTGGAAATCTGTAGTTTTGTTTCTATGTTTAGTGAATGAATTATGTATACAGCTTTGAAAAACTAGAAGTTTGGATCGAGTCAAAAGAGTTGACAAAACAAATTTATAAAGTCACGCAGGCATTTCCTAAAAGTGAAACATTTGGAATGACATCGCAACTAAGAAGGGCAACTATTTCTATATGTTCAAATATTGCTGAAGGTGTTTCTAGAAGGACTTATAAAGATAAAGCTAAGTTTATGACGATTGCTTTTAGTTCTGCTGTTGAGGTGATCAATCAACTTATAATTTCACTTGAATTAGAATTCATTACACAAAAGCAATATCAAACGCTAAGAAAACAATTAGAAAGCATTACAAACAAGTTAAATGCTTTACGCAAGTATCAAATGAATCAAGTTACATAATGGATAAACAAGCCAATTAACAAATCCACGAAAGAACAAATTAACAAATCCACAAACAAACAAAAAAGTGAACACCCTAATTCATCCCACATATTTTCCAAGCATTGCACATTATGTTGCATTTGCGAATGCAGAAACATTGGTGTATGAAATGGAAGATAATTTTCAGAAGCAAACCTATCGCAATCGAACTTACATTTATGGAGCGAACGGAAAATTGATGCTAAATGTTCCGGTGCGACATTCTAAAAAAGATAAAAATCAAAAATATAGAGATATTGAAATAGCAAACGAAACTGCTTGGCAACGTTTGCACTGGAAATCGCTTGAAAGTGCCTACAGAACATCTCCATATTTTGAATATTACGAAGATGAGCTGAAACCTTTGTTCGAAAAAAGATATACACATTTAATAGATATCAACTTCGATGCAATTCAGGTACTAAACGATTGTTTGCAATTGGATGTTGACACTTCTCATACAACCGAATATCAACCAATCGTGACTGATGGACATGATTTTAGAAAGCTAGTGAACGTCAAAAAAGAACCTACTCATGGTTTTGATACGTATACACAAGTGTTTGAAGCAAAATTAGGGTTCATTTCCAATTTGAGTATCTTAGACTTACTTTTCAATGAAGGTACCAATGCACTTACGTATTTGGAACAACAAACAATCCTATAATGTTGAGGTTTTGTGTGCATTACGGATTGCATTTTATCTTTCCGCTTATCCTTGCCTTACTCTTTTATAGAAAAAAGTGGAAAACGGTATATCTCATATTTTTAGCAGGTATGTTAATTGATCTTGATCATTTACTAGCAACGCCAATTTTTGATCCGAATCGTTGTAGTATCAACTTTCATCCGTTGCATAGTTATTATGCCATTGCTGTTTACGTAGGAATGCTATGCTTTCAAAAAACACGAATTCTCGGAATTGGGTTATTGCTACACATTTTAGCAGACAGTGTTGATTGTTGGATGATGGCAATGAAATTTTGAATGCTAAATGTTAGATTAGCCAAAATACATAGATCAAAAGTAGCTGCTAACTCGCTTTTCGAACTCACGTTACAATAGTAAATTCGAGCACAGCTGCGAGTGTATAAGAACAAACTATTCTTTACCTTTAGCTGTACTCGAATTGGTATAATTTAATTTTTGGTGGTTAATTAAAATTTTCTGTGTCAGACGTACCTTGTTTATAACATCGGTTATATTATAAAACGTTTGCAAGCCTTACTAGCTGTTTCAAAACATTCCACAGAATCTAGCTTCTGTAATACAAGCCGCATACGTAACCGTACAATCTTGAAAGGCTTTAGAGTCACAATTTCTTGTCTCGTTCAAACAGCCTCGTGAATAATCACATCCTACACTTTTTCCACCTATAATTGCAGCTGTAAAATTGGAAATACGCTCTTTTTTGAGTCGTAACGAATTTAGATTTGTTTTCTTCATAATAATGGTTTTAATGTTAATGTCTACCGAAGCTATAGAATTAATAGAGTAAATAAAAACCAGTATGTGAAGCATTTATAAATTGAAACACTAAATTTATAAATTGTACAAAGTAGTGCCTGAAATGCGAAATAATTACCTACAGATGAAAATAGAAAATGCTTATTTACGAATTAAATTACTCGCATAGAACAATCAATAGTAGTTAAAAAAGGAAGCAGTTTACTTTCCGAAAAGAATAGATTTTACAAAGAATCAGTCCAACGAAATGATGCTTTGTATGGCATAATGATCCGAATAATGTTCAGAGAAAGTTTTAAAGGAATTGACCGTAAAAGATGGATCGGCTAAAATAAAGTCGATGCGCATTGGGAAATACGGAAACTCTAGCGTAGAGCCAAAACCTTTGCCGGCTTCTACAAACGCATCTTTCATATCGCCTTTAATTTTTTTGTACACGTTAGAGAATTGTGTATTGTTAAAATCGCCTAGAATAATTTTTTTATACAAACATTTTCTACGATTAATCTCAAACAATTCCGCTTGCGATTGTTGCATTTTAAAAGCTGTTGCCATGCGTTTCAACAAACGCTCCGAATTCTTCTGCGAAAACTCCTCCTTTTTCGGATTGATGTGTAGCGATTGTAAATGCAAATTATACACACGAATGGTATCATTATTTTGCACAATATCTATATAAATAGCATTGTTGGAAGTGTTTGGGAATTCGATAGAACCTTTATGAACAATCGGAAATTTCGAAAAAATAGCTTGTCCCACAGTTTTCTTTTTTCCTTTAAGAACCACATGCTGATACGGATAAAAGTCAAACGCTTCTTTCTGATTTTTATGAAATTCTTGAAACGCTAAAATATCAGGCGAAGTAGAATGCACTAACGAAATTATTTTTTCGTCAATATTCGCTTCTTCAATCCAATCATAAATATTGAACAAGCGCACATTATAACTCATCACAGACAAAGAGTTTTGAGAAGGTTCCGTGGAAGTTCCAGAAAACTTATACATCGAAGTTACATGCGAGTACCCTAAAATCAGCACAATCAATGACAACAAAAAGTGTTTTCGGACACTCAAAATCCAAAACACCATAAAAATAAAATTGATGACAATAAATACAGGAACTAACAAGCTCAGTACAGAAAGAATAGGAAAGCTTTTCGGAACTGCATACGGTAAAATATACGAGAGAAGTAACAGTGCGGCAAACACACTATTGACGAAGAAGACAACTCTACTTACGATCCGTAATCTTTTCTTCTTCTTTTCGCTCATGCATTAATTTTCTTTTCCCGCTTTAAATAAAAAGTCCTTCTCAGCTTTGGTTAAGCTTTCGTAGCCAGATTTACTGATTTTATCCAAGATAGCATCAATCTTTCGTTGCTTTTCAGAGGCCGTTTGTGCGGATTTGTTTGTAGTAGAACGTTTATTTTGCTTGTTTTTGTATACCGTTTTTAAAGGAGATTTCTTTTTTGGAGTGAAATAAGCCACCAAACGGTCCCAAAAACGTTCAAAACCAATACCAATGTCGCTCCCTTTTTGAAGTCGTTTGATATAGAAATAACCAATAAAGGCGCCGCCTAAATGCGCAAAGTTTCCGCCAATGTTTGATCCACCTTGAATAGAAGCAATGTAGGAAATGGTTATTAAAAGACCAATAATCCAATATTTTACAGGCAATACGCCGAACAGATTCACAATTAAATTTGGAGCATATGTAGCACCTGCAATGGTAATAGCAACGACACCTCCGGAAGCACCTACTAAAAAAGAAGCATACGGCAGATTCGCTAAAGCTGGAAAAATATTATAGGCAGCTAAAAATATAGCAGAACCCGCAAAAATTCCATAGGCATATACGGTGATGAATTGTTTCTCGGTAAAATAATACATGAAAATTCTTCCTGTAAAATAAAGTCCAACACAATTGAAAATTAAGTGAAAAAATCCCGCGTGTATAAAACCATACGTAACAAAAGTCCATGGTTTTACAATAAAATCGCCTAGGTCGGAAGGTATTGCAAAAATATCATTAAATATACTGGAAGGATATCCTGTAGTTAACAAGTAAAGCGCATTAAATATGACCATTACTAAAAAGATAGCAATATTAATCGCAATTACTTTTTCCGGAGCTTTAAAGCCACGATACATCATTAAAAAACGTGTTTTTGTGTCCATTAGTCCCAACGATTTTTGTTAAACTGAGTTTTGTTAAAATATAACATTAATAAAAAGCCAAACAGTGCGCCACCTAAATGGGCAAAGTGCGCAATTTGTCCAGCACCAAATATGCTAATTCCGCCCGTAATTCCACCAATAAAATCTAGCAATAACAAGCCTGGTATAAGATATTTCGCTTTGATCGGAATTGGTAAAAACAGCAACATCATTTCTGCATTTGGATACATCATTCCAAAAGCGACCATGACACCATACAAGGCTCCAGAAGCTCCTACGGCAGTCTTATAAAAAGATGTTCCACTGTCGTAAACCGCTTGTGGATCCAAAATTCTGTGACCATTTATAGTACCACTATTCAGTTGATTGTAAAAGTTTTCATAAGAAGATTGAAACAATTCGTTTACTTCCGCTATTGAAAGTCCGCTGTCAAATAATATACTTTGCGCAGTATATACATCGTAATAATTCACTAACGTATACACCAATCCTGCACCAACGCCTGTAATCATATAAAAGCTGAGGAATTTCAATTTTCCCCATTGCATTTCCAATGCAGAGCCAAACATCCACAATCCAATCATATTGAATAGAAGGTGTCTTGGACTTCCCATAGCATGCATAAACATACTTGAAATGGGTTGCCAAAATTCGAAATTTGAATTTTCTGGAAAATGTAATGCGAAAAGCGTATATAAATCAATGCCTCTTTCCATCAATATCAATGTAGCAAACCAAAGAATGGCATTGATGATGATTAAATGTTTGACGGTATCTGTAATGCGCATCATAATTTATATAAATTTTTTATCTAAATCATCGACGCTTAAGGTGATGAATATGGTTTTTTGAAATGGTGAAACGCTTGGTTCTTTGCAAGCGAATAAGTTGTTTACCAATGCTTCTTGCTCTTCGGTTTCTAGTTTTTTTCCTGAACGAATTGCCATGCTTTTGGCTAAGGATTTGACTAAAACATCGGTTTGACTAAATCCTGTGTCGGGAATTTCTCCTTGAAAATCGTTCAGCATTTGTTCGATGATGATTTGCAATTCACTTTCCGAAATGTTGGACGGAATTCCCGAAAGTTCAATGGTATCTTCCGTAATGTCGCTAAACATGAAGCCAATGTTTTCCAAGCTTTCTTTTACTTCTTTTAAAAGCGCAATTTCACTTGTAGAGAAGGTAAATTTTACTGGAAATAATAATTGTTGGCTTACGGCTTCGCTTACGGTAATATTTCGCAACAATTGCTCGTACAAAATACGTTGATGCGCTCTGTGTTGATCAATAATCACAATTCCTGATTTGATAGAACTTACCACATATTTTCGGTGCAATTGATAGGTTAAGGTTTCTCGCGGTTCGTCATTGGCAAACAAAGAACTGGTAACCGCTTCCGACTCAAATTCGATATTTTCGGTGGGAAACTGTCCTGCATTGGACTTTGATTCCAAACCAACATACAAACTTTCCCAGCCTTCAGTCGATTCTTTTTTGAAATTCGAATATCGTGGCGTCGTTGCTGTGTTTCCAGCATGTTTTTTTTCGTCTGCAAACGGATTGAAACTTCTGTCTACCTGAACATTTGGTACGGCAGCTTGTTTGTTTTTATAATCGTACGGTGTGTCTAAATTGGCGTCGCGCTCAAAATCGAGTATCGGCGCAATATTAAACTGTCCCAAACTGTGTTTTATAGTGGCGCGTAACATAGCGTATAGCGAATGTTCGTCGTCAAATTTTATTTCTGTTTTTGTGGGATGAATGTTAATATCAATCGTTTCTGGATTGACATCGAGATAGATAAAATAACTCGGCTGCATCTTTTCTTTCAGTAAACCTTCAAAAGCGGCAGTAATGGCGTGATGCAAATACGGACTCTTGATGAATCGGTTATTGACAAAGAAAAATTGTTCGTTTCTACTTTTCTTCGCAAATTCGGGCTTGCCCACAAATCCGCTAATTTTTACAATGTCGGTATCTTCTTGAACAGGGACTAACTTTTCATTGGTTTTTCCCCCTAAAATATTCACAATACGCTGGCGGTAATTGCTTATTGGGAGATTAAATAATTCATTTCCATTATGATACAACACAAATTTAATAGCTGCATGTGCTAACGATACACGTTGGAATTCGTCAATAATATGGCGCAATTCTACCGTATCGGATTTTAAAAAATTACGTCGTGCAGGAATATTGTAAAATAGATTCTTTACAGCGATGGAAGTGCCTGTTGGTGTCGAGATCACTTCTTGTCGTACAAGTTTGCTACCTTCAATTTTGATGCGTGTTCCTAACTCTGCGTCTTCTTTTTTTGTTTGCAATTCTACATGTGCAATGGCGGCAATAGAGGCGAGTGCTTCTCCGCGAAAACCTTTGGTGTGTAAATTGAATAAATCTTCGGCTGCTTGAATTTTGGAAGTAGCATGACGCTCAAAAGAAAGTCGCGCGTCTGTTTCGCTCATTCCAAAACCATTGTCAATAACGTGTATGAGTGTTTTTCCTGCTTCTTTAACAATAAGCTTAATTTCTGTAGCTTGTGCATCAATTGCGTTTTCAAGTAATTCTTTTACCACTGATGCAGGTCGCTGTACAACTTCTCCCGCCGCGATTTGGTTTGCAACATGATCGGGTAGAAGCCTTATGATGTCTGCCATGTATTATCTTCCTCTAGTAAATATTGATAGGTCAAAGTCAATAAAAAATAAGAAAATTAGGAGTAGTACAGCGATGATAATGATCAAACGTGTAGAAACTTCTCTATTTCCTCGGTGTCTATTGGCTTTTCGTGCTTCTTTCCAATGTCCTGCAATATCATTTGAGTTCAACCCTTCTCTGTGTTTTACAAATCTATTTTCGATATGGTACACATTTCCAGTCTCTTTACCATCGTAATAACGTGGCGTATAGTTGAATCGTTTGTTCTTTCTTAGTTTAAAAAAATTTCTTCCAGATGACATAGGCGTAGAATTATATCAAAGTTACCGAAAAACTAAACAAAAACCATTCCTAAAACTATAAAAAATGTTAAAGTGTCAGAGATTGTTGCATAAAAAAAGCTTCCGTGTGGGAAGCTTTTTTTTAAAATTATCTATGAATCGTTTGTGTTCTGTCTGGACCAACGGATACAATTTTGATCGGAATTTCCAATTCTTTCTCCAAGAAGTCAATATAATCATTGAGTTCTTTTGGAAACTGAGAAGGATCTGTCATTTTGGTCAAATCTTCTTTCCAACCTTTAAAATCGGTATATATTGGTTCAATGTTTTCGGGTTCAATATTATACGGAAGATGCGAAATGGTTTCTCCTTTATATTTGTAAGCAGTACATACTTTTAAGGTTTTAAACCCAGAAAGCACATCGCCTTTCATCATCATCAATTGGGTAACACCATTTACTTGTGCGGTATATTTCAGCGCGACTAAATCAAGCCAGCCGCAACGTCTTGGTCGCCCTGTAACCGCGCCAAATTCATGACCGATTCTTGCCATTTCTGCACCAACTTCGTCAAATAGTTCCGTTGGAAAAGGACCAGAACCTACACGTGTGGTGTATGCTTTAAAGATTCCGAAGACCTCTTTTATTTTGTTGGGAGCAACTCCTAAACCTGTACATGCACCAGCGGCAGTCGTTGTAGATGAGGTTACAAACGGATACGTTCCGAAGTCAATATCTAATAA
>CAZHSA010000136.1:0-641 GCA_964535135.1 uncultured Kordia sp. | reverse complement strand
AACCTTGTGCGCCTTCTGCTAAAATGGTTTTTCCGCTTTTTTGTGCTTGGTGTAAATATTCTTCACTGTCAATAAATTGCAATGTTTTTAAAACGTTTACAGCTTCAAAGAATTCTTCTTCCAATTCTTTTAAATCGTACTGTACATCTACGTTATAGAAATTGATCATTGCTTCGTGCTTGTTGGTTAAAGCGCGATATTTTTCTTTCCAATTGTCCAATTCTAAATCGCCCACACGAATTCCGTTTCTCCCCGTTTTGTCCATATACGTTGGACCAATTCCTTTGAGTGTAGAACCAATTTTTGCTTTACCTTTCGATGCTTCCGAAGCAGCGTCTAGCAAGCGATGTGTTGGTAAAATTAAGTGTGCTTTTCTTGAAATGATTAACTTTTCTTGGATGTTGATGTTGAATTGTGCCAAACCATCCAATTCTTTCTTAAAAACCACAGGATCAATTACGACACCATTTCCGATGACGTTGGTAGCGGTTTCGTGAAAAATTCCAGATGGAATGGTACGCAATACATGTTTAATGCCATCAAACTCTAGCGTGTGTCCTGCGTTTGGTCCACCTTGAAAACGTGCAATAATATTGTAGTTAGCGGTAAGTACGTCAACAATTTTTCCTTTGCCTTCGTCT
>CAZHSA010000135.1:0-9587 GCA_964535135.1 uncultured Kordia sp. | reverse complement strand
TTGCAAACGATTACGGAACGGTTTTCAAAAATTGGTTCCATTCCAAAATTAGAACGTTTGGATATTGTACAAGAAACGAAAGATTCATATGATTATTTGCTATCGCGAACGTCCAAACTAGTTAATTTTACGTTTGAAGCGCCCAAAACGCCTATTTTTAGTGAGATCAATCCGCAATTGTATAGTTGGACGATAGAGAATATGGTGAAAAATGCCATTGATGCGATGAAAGGAAAAGGCGATTTGAAACTTGAAATTATTCCTTCGGATAACCATGTAAAAATCCTGATCACCGATAATGGAAAAGGCATTCCGAAGCGAAATTTTAAGAAAGTGTTTCAACCTGGATTTACAAGTAAGAAACGTGGTTGGGGATTGGGTTTATCGCTCGCCAAACGTATTGTTGAGAATTATCACAATGGAAAGGTGAAAGTGCTAAAGTCAGAACTTGGCAAAGGTACTACGATGCAGATTTTGTTGAAAACGGTTTCTTAGATACGCTTCGCTGTTAGAGCGCTAACGCTGTTAGATGCTAGACAGCTTCATAAATTATTCTAATTTTTGTTAGCATCTTCATTGGTACATTATCAAATTTTCAAATTGTTACATTGCTAGACACGCTTCGCTCTTGTTGCTTGTTGTTGGTTAAATTTTTTACTTTATGGTTTTTTCATAGCCTAAACTGCCCAACTTATAAACTCTTAAACTTCTTGATTTGTTTATTTGTTTTTTGTCAATTTGTGGATTTATACTTTGAAACTTCTCAATACTCATTACTAATAACTCATTTCTAAATCAAAGTGCTGCGCGAATTTTAGCAGCAACTTCTTCAAACGCTTCAGGTGTGAGTTTTTCCTTGTTTTTAAAGTCCATACTTCCCATATTGTGCAACGGAATTAAATGTACATGTGTATGTGGCACTTCCAACCCAATTACAGAGATGCCAACACGCAAGCAAGGAATGGCTTTTTCAATGGCGATTCCTACTTTTCTAGAAAATTGCATCAGTCCCATATAGGTTTCTTCAGGTAAGTCAAAAATTTTATCCACTTCTACTTTTGGCACACACAACGTATGTCCGACAGCATTGGGATTAATGTCTAAAAACGCATAATAGTGTTCATCTTCTGCGATTTTATAGGATGGAATTTCTCCATGGATGATTTTGGTAAAGATTGATGCCATAACTGAAATTTGTATGCTTGTAAGATAAAAAAGTTCTCTGTATTTAATGGATTACTTAACACTTTTTTAATTTGCTGAAAATGTGAATACATTCTATATAAAAAATCCTTTTTTAACGGGTAAAAAAGGATTTTGAAATCGTATATTTTTTAGAAAATTAACTGCGTGAAATTTCTAGTATTTCAAACTTCATAATTCCGTTTGGCACTTGTACATCGGCAATTTCTCCTACCGATTTTCCTAACAAGCCTTTTCCAATTGGAGAAGTCACTGAGATTTTTCCAGCGGCTAAATCTGCTTCACTTTCTGCCACCAACGTATAGGTCATTTCCATACCATTGACCGTATTTTTAATACGCACCGTTGATAATACTAATACTTTTGAAGTATCTAGTTGACTTTCATCAATGACTCTTGCAGTAGATAAAACCGTTTCCATTTTGGAGATGCGCATTTCTAATAATCCTTGCGCTTCTTTAGCGGCGTCATATTCTGCATTTTCACTCAAATCGCCCTTATCTCTTGCTTCAGCAATTGCTTGGGAAGCTTTGGGCCTTTCTACATTTTTTAATTGTTCTAGTTCTTCTCTTAACTTTTTTAGTCCTTCTGCTGTATAATAAGATACTTTACTCATAATTTCTTCGTTTTCTATATGTTTATAGATGTTACTTTGCTTCATACAATGAGACAAACATGTATTATATAACGCAAAAAAAATCCCATTGGACACGGGATTTGTATTACAAATATAAGAAAATATTTAAAGTGCTTGACTATGTTCGTTTTTAAAAAAATGATTTACGTAAATTGCAGAACTTATTAAATTTTAAATAGATGAAACGATTTTTGATGGTTTGTGTTGCCGTAGTATGTTTACTATCGTGCAGTTCGGATGATGGTGGTGTTAATAATAATCCTTTTATTCCGAATGCATTGGTGCAATTTCAGATAAATTTGAATTTACCACAATTTGACAATTTGCGCTTTGCAGGAGGTTCCACATATATTTCAAATGGCGGTGGTGTTCGTGGCTTTTTTGTATTTAATTTGTCTGGAGATCAATTTTTTGCGTGGGAAGCAAGTTGTCCAAATCATGTGCCTAATAATTGCTCAACCATGGATATTCAAGGAGTTTTGGCCAAGTGTTCTTGTGAAGATTACGAATACAGTTTAGCAAATGGTCAATTATTAAATCCTGTTGAAGGCATGGACAGTTACCCAATGGTTAATTATCGTGCGACAGCATCTAATGATGTGGTGACGATTTCGAATAATTAAATAGAGTTATGAGATTTTAGTATTGAGCTACTAAACTTATACCAATTACACTAAAAAAGCGACTCTTTCAAGTCGCTCTTTATATAGTATGTTAGTTTTTATAGTTTAGAATCTCAAGGTCATTCCAACTAAGAAGTTTCTAGTCGCTTGCGGATAGAATCCTGCGCCTTCAACTGTTGTTACCGTTCCTGGAGTTGTAAAATCGTCATCAAATGTGAAGAAGTATCCGTTAGACACATATTCTACGTTAAAGATATTATTGATCAATCCTGTAAAGATGATCGACTCGCAAAAAGTATTCATCTTAATTTCATATACAAAGTTCAAATCATTGGTAAAGTAGCTATCCAATTTAGAAACATCTGAGTCAATATTCCCCATATATTGTTCGCCTACATATTTAGATAATAATGACACTTGAAAATTGTGAAATGGTGTATAGGTAATATTGTTTCCCACAATAAAATCTGGCGAGAATGAAATATTCGTATTTCCTAAATTGATCAAACTTCCATCTTGAGATGCGATGAAATCTACATTTTTATTCGTGCTAATTGCCACATTTGGACGTACCGAAAGTTTATCACTTACTTGGAACGCAGCATCAATTTCTAACCCTAAACGGTAACTTTTTCCACTGTTCGTTCGCAATGGTGCACCAACATCATCCAAAGCACCTGTAAGCACTAATTGATCGTTGTATAGCATGTAATAAGCATTGGTGTTGATGGTGAATTTTTCTCCATTCCAACGCCAACCCAATTCAAAGTCGTCCAATTGTTCTGGTTTTACCTCGCTATTGTTTTCAAAATCGTTTCTGTTGGGTTCTCTGTTCGCTCTTGCATACGATAAGTACAAACTATTGTTGTCGTTAAGTCTGTAATTGATTCCTGCTTTTGGATTGAAAAACGTATAGTTTTCATCAATATTGAAAGGCGCTTGATCTGACGTTAATCCAGACGTTTTATAGGTTACATTTCGCAATTGCACATCTCCAAATAAACTTACTTTATCATTGACACGAACCGTTGCTTTGGTAAAGAAACTTACATCATTTTTCTTTCCATTTCCTTCATAGTAACGATCTCTTATTTCGCTATTGCTTGCATAACGCGCCCAAATTACTTCTCCAAAATGATCTCCATCATAAACTCCTAAGAACGCACCAAAATCCATATCCAGATTGTTCTTTTTGTAACTTGCATTCGCGTTGATCACATAAAAATCATTGTCTAACCAACGTCTGCGAATTAAATCAGTTTCATTAACCACAGCGCCATCCACTGTAATTTCTTCAAAACCATATTCATCAAAAGGTTCGTCTTCTTTGTATTGTTCAAAAAATCCTCTTCCTTGCGTATAGTTTAATCCGAGATTTGTAGTCCAATGTTCTGAAATTTTTTCATTCCAATGAAATTGATAGTGATCTTGGCGATAGTTATCTACTTCATTGTCATGGAAGCGTACATTTCCGTTTTCGTCTGTAAACTGTCCCGACGGATTGAAAGTTCTGTTGGTTTCTAGTGTTTGTCTATCAATTCCGTTCCAAGCTTGGTAGGTAATTTCATGTCCACCAAACGCCAACGCTTTTATTAATGTGGTTTCCGTTACATACGAACCTTGTAAAAAGTATGCACTTAAGTCGGAAGACGCACGATCAATGTAACCATCGGACTTTATTTTTGACAAACGTCCTGCCAATTCGAAATTCTTCGCCAATTTTCCAGTGCTGAATTTCACTGTGTGCTTTCTTGTATTAAAGCTTCCGAAAGTATTGGAAATTTCTCCGTTAGCTTCATCAGAAACTGCATCTGTTAGTAAACTTAAACTCGCTCCAAATGCTCCAGAACCATTGGTAGATGTTCCTACTCCACGTTGCAACTGAATACTTTCTGTAGAAGACGCCAAATCGGGCATGTTTACCCAAAACGTTCCTTGACTTTCTGCATCGTTGTATGGAATTCCGTTAATCGTCACATTAACACGAGTAGCATCACTACCACGTACACGGATTCCCGTATATCCAACTCCAGCTCCAGCATCAGAAGTCGTTACGACTGATGGCATAAAGTTCATCAACACAGGAATGTCCTGTCCTAAATTTCGTTCTGCAATTTCTTTTTTTTCTAGGTTGGAATATGTAATTGGTGAATCGGCATTTACACGAACCGCCGAAATTAATACAGCGTCCAATACTTCCTGCGAGCTCGACAGTGTAAAATTGAGCACGGTGTCTTCTGCAACAGAAATTTTTTTCGTGACAGATTTCATTCCCACAAAAGAACAGACAACTTCAATGTCTCCTTTGGGAACGCGCAATGCGTATTTTCCGTCTGAATCGGTTGTGGTACCAAAAGAAGCACCTTTTAATGATAATGTTGCTCCGAGTAAAGGTGTCCCTTTTTCGTCAGAGACTGTTCCTGATACGGTAACATTTTGCGCTTGCATACTGACTGACAGTACAAAAAGACTTAAAAAAGCGAATAAATTCTTCATATTCGTAATACGTTTTGTTACGAATAAAAGGGGTAATTATTCTTGATTAAATTAATATATTGTTTTGATAGACTATGACTATCGGCATACCAAATTGCACTAAGCAATTTAGTTTGTCCCTTGGCAGCATTACCTGCCCAGGTTCATTGGGTATAATCTCAGCGTTTTGAATGTGATTCAAATTGCACCCCTTTGAGATGCTGCAAAAATAATTTAGTTTTTTGAATTGCATGCTGTTTTTTTCGATTATTTAGTACTCTGATTTTATGAATTTGAAGCTTCAAAATGATTCATGAGCGTTTTTTACTACTTTAAAATGAGTACATTTAGTTCTTAACCAAAATAGTTAATCATGAAAAAACAAAAATTCGAAAAGAGACTTTGCTTAAAAGCTAGAAAGATTTCTAGTTTAAACGCACAAGAGGGAATTAAAGGTGGCGCTACACTTATTTGTACTCCAACCGTTGGTTGTCCTCCATCTAATTTTAAAACGTGTGGCACTACAGATTACCCGCGTTGTACACACACAATCGGAAATGGTCAGAATCCTGATGGAACACCTTGTACGTTTTAAAAAACTGTTTTTCAAACAATTAAACAGTAAAAACATTTACTAAATTTTGACACCAAGAGTGATTGTAAAGCATTATTCTTGGTGTTTTTCATGTAAGAAATTTACTTTTTTAACAAAGAAATAGACTTCAAATTAGTAACTTTAAGTTTTAACACCAATAAATTCAATGATCATGAAAAAACAAAATTTCCAGAAGAAGTTAGCCTTGAAGGCAACCAAAATTTCAAAATTAACCGCCATTTATGGTGGAAATCTAAATGTAAATGAGCCGATACGCTTTACAAGGAATCCGTGTATTATTTCCGATGTTGATACGTGTAAAACGGTGACAGAGCCAATCAAATTGACAGAAGCACTTTATTGCACACATACGATAGGAAATGGGCAAAATCCCGATGGAACTCCATGTACGGTTTAAAAAATAATCAAATAGTCATTTGCTTGAAGACTTTTACACCGAGAATAACTGCAACGCATTGTTCTTGGTGTTTTTTTTGGGATTATACCAAATTTACATCTGAAACCGTAATTTAAAGATTCCTGCCTTTGCAGGAATGACAAATATTATTGCTTAATTTGATGTGTAGGTTTTAGCAAGTCGTTGATGGTTTTTACAGGGTTGAACGTCACCAACGGAACTTCCACAAAAATAGTGTTCCAAAACGCCATGCCGCCATTCCATAATCCTGGCAATTCTAGGGCTTTTATTTTTTTACCACTTTTAGATTTGGATGCGATAAAGTATGATTTGCGATCTATGAATTTTGTGAGATCGTATTTGTTTCCTTGATAATCTTTTACACCGCAAACAATATCAACAGGATTGAAGTGCGTTGCTAGCTTTTGTATTCCTTGATGGTATTCATTCTTTTTGTCAATCTGCGCCGATTCTACAATTTGAAGCGATACAGCACCATTTTCATGTTTTACCCAAAAAGGACCGCCGCCAGGTTCGCCTTCATTTTTAACCATACCACACACACGAATTGGTCGGTTCAGTTTATCAATAAGGTATTCAATTTGATATTTTTGCGAGTATTTTTCAAATTCTTCACTGATTTGAATATTCAGTCCTGTATACAAGAAGTTTAATATGGTATGCAATTCATCACTTGAAACGCCATTGTGCAGCATTTTCATAAATTCGAATGCTTTTTGTTGCAAAGCGATCAGTTTTCCCGCTAAGATTTTTTTGTAACGCGAAATTTCTTCCGAATAGGTATTTACGACAACATTGTCTATATTTTTTATGAAGATTAAATCAGCATCAATTGCGTTTAAATTTTCAATCAACGCGCCATGTCCGCCTGGACGAAATACTAAATTTCCAGCTGCATCCAAGACTAGTCTGTTTTTTAGATCTACCGCTACCGTATCCGTTTCTTCAAGCTGATAAGAATAAGAAATTTCAAATTCGCAGCCAGTTTTTGCTTTGATTTGTGGAAGAATTTCCGCTTCGGTTGCTTTGAACTTTTCGTAGTGCTGTTTGGAAATGGTAAAGTGCAATTTCGCTTTTCCGTCATTACACGCATAACTTGCCGCTTCAAACAAATGCTCTTGAAATGGCGTTGAAAGATGACTTTTGTATTTGTGAAAAGGCAATAATCCTTTTGGATAGTTTCCGTAATTCAAACCTGTTTCTGCTAATAAAGCATGTACAAAATCACGGTTGAACTCATCTGGTTTTTTGATGCGATCTCGTTCCGTTTTGTTCATCGTTTTCAACACTTTTTCGTAGAAAGGAAATTTTTCTAGTCCAATGAAAAACAATCGAATTTCAGGTTCTTTTTCTTTGTTGATATACGAATTGATCGAATCTTTTTGAGGATTGTAATTTTCGAGAAACTTGTATAAAAACTTAAACATGCGTGTTGCCGCTCCTGAAGCAGGTGTAAATTTTACGATTTCTAAAAAATTGCGTTCTTTTTGATAAATATTTATATATCTTTTTTCTTCGGCTGAGGTAAGTTTTAAAATTCCTCGTTCTCTACTCGCATGCGCTGTAATGTCGGCATACGGAATCTTTTTTTCAAATTTGCGCAGTTGTTCTTCCACTTGCGACAGTGTTAGTCCTTTGGCTTCAATTTGTTCGGTATGTTTTTTTGAAAAATTCAATGGTTTTTTAGCAGTTTGTCTATTGTATCTACGGCTTTTAGGAAACGAGTTTCTTTGTTGCCTTTCAACAATACGTAGGGTTGGTTATAGATTTGTAAGGTTCGCTGAAACTCCAAAAAGGCTGCTTCTCTTTTTTGAGGCAAATCTCTGATTCCGTCAGCTTCCCAAGGTGTATCAATATAAGTTAAAAAATAGAAATTGGCAGTGTTTTTTTCTACATATTTTTCTAGCGTTTTACTTTTGAACTCTGGATAGTAGATGCGTGCATACGTTAGCGTTTCTAAAATATCTGTATCACAAATCAACATAGAATTCTTAGCTGCTTTACATTCCAAACGCAATTGTCCTTTGGCAATAGGAATGACATCACTTGACGTTAACTTTTCGTCTTTTTGTTGTTTTTCTTCGGCATACATTCGAGCATATTCGGGCACATACGCTGCTTTGTAATGCGTGGTTAATTGCTGGGCAAGTGTTGTTTTCCCTGTAGATTCAGGTCCAAAAATTACGATTTTGAAACGACTTCCACTTTTGTTTTTAGTATTTTTCTCCATGCGATGTATCCAAAGATGGCTAAAATTAAGAAAATTGTAAATTGTATTGCCGTAAAACCAAGTCCTTTTACAAAATACAACGGAACAGATATGATGTTTCCAAAGATCCAAAACATCCAATTCTCGATTTTTTTATTCGCCATGAGCCACATTCCTGAAAAGAAAATTCCTGTAGTAAATATGTCTAAATACGGTGTAATTTTATTGATTTCTTCAATAGAACCAAAACTAGAAAATACCAAATCAATGGTTTCAGACACATTCAAATGCACGTCTATTCTTTCCACTTGAATGTAAACGACATAGGTAAATGCTGCGGTAAACAAGAAAATTCCAAGTGTCGTAAGTTTTTGTAAAAAATTGGTTCGCGAAATTTCCAATTTTACATCTTCCCGAACGCGCGTCCACATATACCAGCCATACACACTCATGATAGAGTAATATACATTGATAATCATATCGCCGTATAGTATGAATTTATAGCAGATATAAATATAAATCAGCGTACTTACAATTCCTGTTGGATATACCCAAATTTTCTCCTGCTTGGCAAACCAAACGCTCGCAATTCCGAAACCTGCGGCAAGAATTTCCAACAAAACATCAAACCAATACGCGCCTTGGTATGGTTCTAATAAAAAATCAAAAAACTGGCTCATAGTTACTTCGGTCTGATTTTACAATTTTCATCGTTAATAGAATGTTTTCCTCCTTTTCGAACGCCGTTTTTACTTGAGTAGTCAATAATTTCATGATTCCATCATAGTCACCGTAAATCTGTGTACTCAACGGATTTTCCAAAACTGTATATTCAGAAGCTCTTAGTTTTTTGATGAAGTTGATAATGGGCGTTTCAAAATCATCTTGCAAAGGTGTTAAGGTGAGTTCTACTGAGATGTTCATTTTTTCTTTTTGTTGATTCGTTGATTCGTTTATTTGTTGATCTGTTTGTTCAAAAATCGTTCTTTAGTTTGAAACTTCTCAATACGCAATTCTAATATCGCATTACTAAGCTTTCAATTCCAATAAAAACGCTTCATTTTCTTCAAAAGCGGTTCCGATGACTACGATATCTGCGCCAGCTTCGAAGGCTGTTTTTACTTGTTTTTTGGATCGAATTCCTCCGCCGACAATCAATGGAATTTGCAATTTACTTGATACTTCTTGAACAATTTCTGGCTTGACCATTTTTTTGGCGCCACTTCCCGCTTCTAGATAAATGAGTTGTTTCCCTGAAAATTGTCCCGCCAAGGCTGTATGCAAAATGGCTTCCGTATTGTTTTGTGAAATTGGTAATGTTTCACTCACACGTTGTACTGCGGTTTCTACGCCGCCGTCTATTAAAATGTATCCTGTTGGAATGATTTCTAAACTTGTATTGATTA
>CAZHSA010000134.1:0-9643 GCA_964535135.1 uncultured Kordia sp. | reverse complement strand
TTCCCTTTGCTTTTTGCAGGTTTGTTTTTTACAATCGCCAAATACGTTTTTTGAACTTTACGACTACTGAATAACGTATTGAACGCTACTAAAATACTTTTTTTCTTGGCAAAAATTAGAACGCCACTCGTCACACGATCCAAACGATGAATAACGCCCACATACGGCTTTCGCTTGCGTTGCAAAATATGATTAAAAACCTGACTTTCAACAGTAACCGCTTCGTACGGACTTTGCTCACTTATCAAACCTGCAGCTTTGTTAACAACTATATAATCGTTGTTTTCGTGTATGACTTCAAGGGTAGACATGAGTGATCTTGGTTTTCAAATTTCAAATTAGCAGACATCCGTATTCAACAAGATGTATTGTAATTTAACGTCGTTTTTTTCTGGATTTGTGTTTCTTTTTAGAACGCGCATGATGTGCAGGAATGGCATTGTCGAACGTATTATTGACTTTTTTAGGCTTGATGCTTTTCCATGTATTGTTTTCTTTTTCAGGCACCAAAGCTTCTACCAAATCTTTTCTTCCGAGTTTGCTCAACGTTTTTCGAATCCAACCTTTGTTTTCCTTTTTATACCAAAAGAAAAAACGATGTTGTTCTTCTTTTTCTTTTCTAGATTTTGGCGTTTTGGTTGGTTTCAACGTATACGGATGATATCCACTGTAATAAATAACCGTGGCAACCGTCATTGGCGTTGGCGTAAACCCTTGTACTTGCTCTAACTGAAAGCCCATATCTTTGGTTTCGGCAGCCAAATTTGCCATGTCTTCTACTTCACAAGCTGGATGATTTGAAATAAAATACGGAATCAACTGAAGTTTTAATTTCTTCTTTACATTAATTCTGTCAAAACGTTCTTTAAACTTATGAAAATATTCAAATGATGGTTTTCGCATCAACTTCAAAACAGGATCAGATGTGTGTTCTGGTGCAACTTTTAAACGTCCAGAAACATGTTTTGTCATCACTTCTTCTGTGTAATCATCCAATTCTTTTGGATCTGCATTTTTGTTGAATTCTGGCACTAACATATCGTGACGAATTCCGCTTCCAATGAATGATTTTTTTACTTTCGGATGACTGTCAACTGCTTGATATAATTCAGTCAATGGTTTGTGAGATGTATCTAAATTGCTGCAAATTACAGGCGAAATACAAGAAGGCGCAACACATTTATCGCAGATAGATTGTACTTTTCCTTTCATTTGATACATATTCGCCGATGGGCCACCAATATCTGACAAATAGCCTTTAAAATCGGGCATGTTGGCAACTTTATCAACTTCTCTTAGGATAGATTCTTTACTACGACTTGCAATAAATTTTCCTTGATGTGCAGAAATGGTACAGAAACTACAACCACCAAAACAACCACGGTGAATGTTGATGGACGTTTTTATCATTTCAAACGCAGGAATCGGGCCACGTTTGTTGTATTTTGGATGTGGCAAACGCGTGTACGGCAAATCGAAAGAAGCATCAATCTCCTTTTCGGTCATCGTAGGATATGGCGGATTTATCACCAATGTTTTGTTGTGTACTCCTTGAAAAATTCGTCGTGCTTTGAGTTTATTCGATTCTTGCTCAATCACTTTAAAGTTAGACGCAAATTTTTTCTTATTCTTCAAACAGACTTCATGCGAATGAATTTCGACATCTTCCCAATTTTTATTTTTAGGAATGCGTTCATTTTTATCTACTAAAAAAGCGGTTTGTTGTATGGTTCTCAAACTTGAAAAAGGCACTCCTTTTTGCAATAGTTTTACCACTTCGCGCAACGGTTGTTCTCCCATTCCGTACACCAACATATCAGCTTTAGAGGTTTCTAAAATAGTGGGCAAAAGTTTATCACTCCAATAATCGTAATGTGTTACACGACGTAAAGAAGCTTCAATTCCTCCGATTAACACAGGAACGTCTGGAAATTTTTCTTTTAAGATATTTGAATAGACAGAAGTCGCATAATCTGGACGAAAACCTTTGTCACCATTGGGCGTGTAGGCATCTTTATCTCTTCGTTTTTTACTCGCAGTGTAATTACTCACCATCGGATCCATACAACCGCCCGTAATTCCGAAAAACAATTTTGGAATTCCTAGTTTGGTGAAATCTTGTAAATCATCGTGTACACTTGGTTGCGGAACAATCGCAACTTTTAATCCATAACTTTCTAGAATACGACCTATAACCGCTGGGCCAAATGAAGGATGATCTACATACGCGTCTCCACTAAATAGAATCACATCTAATTCTTCCCAACCTCGAATTTTTACTTCGCGTTTCGTTGTTGGTAACCAATCTGAAAGTTTATTTGCTTGCATAAGACTGCAAATATACGCTTATTAGCGTTACAACTCAACCCTAAAGCCTATCTGGATACATTAGCATCCTATATTTTGATATCGTTTCTAGTTTGATTGCTTTTATAATTACTTTTTATACCTTGAAAATTCACTATTTTTAAGCATGAAACGAAAACTACGCTACCTATTTGTATTTCTTATATTATGCATTGGATTGTTGAAATTGTCTCAATATGTAAATCTAAATCCGTTTCGAACAGTTGGTGAAAAAATAGACACGTTCAATAATGTTTCAGTCTATTATAATGGTGCTGTAAACCATGTAGAAAAACGAAATGTTACGAAAGATGGTTATAATTTAGGCTTACAATATCAATGTGTTGAATTTGTTAAACGCTATTACTATGAACATTTACAACATAAAATGCCTGATAGTTACGGACATGCCAAAGATTTTTTTAATCCAAAGCTAAAAGATGGCGAATTAAATATGCAACGAAACTTAATTCAATATACCAATGGAAGTTTCAATACACCTAAAATTAATGATTTAGTAGTGTTTGATGCAACTTGGTACAATTCCTTTGGTCATGTTGCCATTGTGATAGAAGTGACCGAAAATACAGTGACGATTATTCAACAAAATGCAGGGTCGTTTTCAAGTTCTCGTGAAACTTTTGATTTGATTCAAGAAAATAACCGTTGGAAAATTACAGATGATAAAATTGTAGGTTGGTTGCGAGAAGAATGATTATTCATCTTCTTCATCTTTGATTTTTTTCTTGCCAAAAAAAATGTCGGCACGTATTCCAAGTATTTTAAAATTCTTTGGAAAAAAGTAAGCAAGAGCAAAAAAAACAGCAAAAATCAAAAAAATATAAAAAACTTTCATCGTATGTAAGTTGTCTATGAAGCTACAATGTTACAATATATTCAGAAAACAAAATGCATTAAAAAAACCTTCTCCATTGCTAGAGAAGGTTTGTTTCATGTTTTTAAACTAGATTTTAGTATGCTGTAAAATCATCACAAACTAGCTTGTAAGTAGGACATGGTTTTGTTGGAACCGTTACATAGCGACAACCTTTTGGCGGAGCCGCTAATAGTACTATTGGACAGCCATCAAATGGAATCGAAATTGCACCTCCATTAATGGCTTTTTGTTCTTCTTTGCTTAGCACTTTCCCAATGCTTAAAATTTGTTTTTTCATGGTTTAATGATTTAAAGATTAATAATTTAAAGGTTCGTAATTTTTGGTATTATCAGTTATGCGCTAGAAAATAATTTGACAAACTGCTTCTTTTAATCTATCATGATCACTTTCTTAGATCGTTTCTTTTTGTTCAACTTAGTGTGGAGTCACCTGTAAACATACTAGTTTATACCTGCATGGTCCAATTTTTACATAGTTACATCCAAATGGTGGCGCAGGTAATACTGGTTCTTCACATGGAAGATCAATTGGTTTCGGCAATACGATTCCTCCATTTATAGCGCTCTGCTCCTTTTTACTTAATACTTTTCCAATACTTAAAATTTGTTTTTTCATGGTTTCATAATTTATAGGTTCATAATTAATATGTTTTTGGTACTACAAATTACACTTTACAGAATAATTCTACAATTTAAAATATAATAATCGTGAAGTTACTTCAAAATTTTATGACATTTATGACTTTTTACTTTTACATCAGTAGGACAAGAAACACTAATCGTATTGCTCAGATGCGACGTTTCAACCCGAAAAAATCAATTTTATAATTTTCGTCTTAAAAGTCTATATTTCAAGCATTATTTCTGCAAAAACAGTGTAAAACGCCCGTAAACACACTATGTGCGTGTTTTTTGATAGTATATTTTTTAACGGTAAAATATCCCCAATTCAACCTTTTTTTATCCCAATTCAGCAGAAACTGCTTTTGTATATATAGATTCTGAAACATATTTGTGCATCAAAAAAAACGAACAGCAAAAACGAACAGTTATGTTAAAAACTTTACTACACATCATTCTATTTTTAGTAAGCTACAGCTTATTTGCACAAAGTACGATCACGGGAAAAGTGACGGACAACACAAAACAACCTTTATCATTTTCAAACGTTGTGTTATATGACAACAGCAGCAATAAAGCACTAAAAGCTGTAATTGTAGAAGAAAACGGAACGTACCAATTCAACGATGTAAAAAACGGAACGTATGTAGTTGAAGCTTCTTTGTTTGGCTACAAAACCGAGCGCTCTATTGTATTGAACATTGATACTGCTAAGAATGTCACCTTTGATTTTGTGATGAAAGAAGATATTCCTGAAAATTTAGATGAAGTTGTCGTTGTCGCTAAAAAACCTGTCATCACGCAAAATGCAGAAAAATTAGTGGTGAATTTAGAAAATTCCGAAATGGTAAATTCCAATGTGCGCGACATCATGAAAAAAATTCCTGGTGTTCTGGTCACAGGAAACAATTTGAGTTATGCAGGTCAAACCAATGTTCGCATCTTGATTAACGGAAAACAAACCAATTATATGGACATGCAAACGCTATTGCGCGAAATGCCTGCCGATAATATTGCCAAAGTAGAATTGATTCAACAACCTGGCGCTGAATACGATGCTGACGGTTCTGGCGCGTTGATCAATATTATTTTAAAGAAGAACGTAAAATTAGGAACCTACGGAACCTTGAAAAGTATGGTTGGCTATGTAGATGATTTTACCTTCCGAAAAAGTGCTTCGATTGCAAGTTTTAAAGGAAAAATAAATTGGCAAGCTGGCGCAAGTTATTCACGTGGTTCTTGGCGAGAAGATTTACAAATCATCCGTCGTGTGGGCGATGACGTGTACGATCAGTTTTCACGATCGCCATTTGATCCAAACACCTTGCGTTTGAATGCTGGATTTGATTATTATATCAACAAAAAGCATACTACAGGAATTAGCGTGCGACATACCCGCACTGAATCTAATCGTGTGACGGACAACATTACCAATATTACAAGTAATGGCACGCTAGATATGCTAGAAACCGACAACCGTTTTGAGCGCAACTGGAAATTGTATGTCATCAATCCGTACTACGAATATGATGATGAAACCAACAAACTTACGCTCGATTTTAATTATGTAGATTACAAATCAACTAATGAAAACAATTTGTTTCAAACTGGACAAAGCATGGTGAATTATGACAATCAACGCTATTTTCAAGATGCCGATTATAATATTTATGCGTATCAAGCCGATTACAATCGTACTGTAAATGACAAAATTTCGGTACGAGCAGGATTGAAATATTCTAGTGTTGATTCTGATAGCGATTTGCAATCATTAGTACAAACCAACACAGGTGATTTTATCAATAATCCGAACCAAACCAATCGTTTTTTGATTGACGAAGACATCATGGCTGCATATGCAAAAGTGAACGTAAAATTAGATAAATGGTCATTTTCTGGTGGATTGCGTTGGGAACAAAGTGAAACCGTAGGAACCTCACAAAACTTAAATACTTCGTTGGACAGAACGATTGCAAAATTCTTCCCGAGTTTGAGCGTTACCCGAAATATTACCGAAGAACTCGCGGCAAATGTGGCGTATAGTTACCGAATTCAGCGTCCGTCATACGAAACCTTGAATCCGTTTGTATATTATTATGATCCGTTTACGTTTGAGCAAGGAAATCCAACATTGCGCCCAGCGTTGACGAATAGTTTTCGTTTCAACTTAACCTACGAGAATCAACCGTTTTTCAGCGTAAGCTATAATAAAACAGATGACACTTTGTTTGAGTTAATTTCCCAAAATGACGCTACCTCTGAAACGTCTCGTTCCGTGATTAACTTGGCAAAAAATGAAAACTGGAGCTTTAGCTTATTTGCGCCATTGAGTTTTGTAAAAGGATTGGAAGGCTATACAGGAGTTATTGTGAATTACAACCGATTCATGTCTGAGGAATTAACGCCTGTTTTAGACAATAAAAAGTGGAACATGACTTGGTTTACAAGTGCCGAATATAAATTGCCGTGGGGAATTCAATCAGAAGTTTCCGGATATTATACGTCTGGCGGATTTGAAGGACAAATTGAATTTGATTGGATTGCAGGTTTGGATATCGCGTTTAGCAAAAAATTCATGAACGATCAGTTGAAAGTCAGCGTGGAATTAGAAGAAATTTTAGACCGTAAATTTAATGGAGCTATCAATTATGACAATGTAAACGCAAACATCATCAGTGATTTTCCACGTAGAAATGTATTTTTACAATTGAGCTATAGTTTTGGAAAGAAATACAACAAAAAGAAAAATAGAAAAAATAGTGCTGGCGACGAAGTAGATCGTATCAAAACGCAGCAATAAACTGGTAAGAAATGTTAGATGTTGAATGTTGAATTACCTAAGGTGTAAAACACTTTAAAACGTCTTTACGAGGAACGATAGTGACATGGTAATCTGTCAAAATCATATAACTAATTTTAAAATTAAAAATACTTGTATTGACAAAAAACAAAACCCAAGACCCAATACTTAAAACCTGATTTATTTCACTATTTTTAAAAACTCATTATGGACACAAAACTAAACAGATCTGATTACATCCTTATTATCATTTTCTTTGGCGTATCTATACTTATGACGATTTATCAATATGCAACGGAAAACAATAAACTTACTGAATATTTTATTGATATTCCAACGTTTATCGTTTTGGATTTAGGAATGATTTTCGCCTTTATCTATTGGCTAATTCCAAGTTACATCATCAACAAAAAAAAGTATATTTATTTTACATTTTGGGGAGTTACTTTAATGATTCTTGCTGGTTTTTTAGAAGATATTCTCGGTTTTTATAGTGGAAGAGGAAACTTAGATGGTTTTAAGTATTTTGGATTTGGTCAATCGCTTGGTTACATCTCCAATACGGCAGAAAGTATCGGCTTACTTTTTGGATTGCTTTTGGCGAAAAAATACTATGAGAATCAAATTTTGTTCGGTACTATTAAGGAGAAACAAAAGGAGAACGAGTTAAAGTTGTTGCGTTCACAGATAAGTCCGCACTTTTTATTTAATAATTTGAATACGCTTGATGCTTTGATTGACAGTGACACGGAGAAAGCAAAAGAATATCTCAATCGTTTGTCTTCCTTATATCGCTATTTGATTCAGACGAAAGATGCCGAAGTAATGGAATTGACCGAAGAAATGAACTTGGCGGAAAATTATATGTTTTTAATTAAAACACGTTTTGGCAATGATTACGATTTTACGATCACCAAAAACGTATCGCTTGAAAATAAGTTTGTGCCAACGGGCGCGATTCAAACCATATTAGAAAATATTGCAAAGCACAATCGTGCACAACACGGAAAATCTATCAAAGCACAGCTTATCATTGACGAAGATTGGCTGACAATTTCCAACACAAAAAGTACCATAAAAACAAATCAAGATTCCTTAGGAACTGGGTTGAAAAACTTGGAATATCGCTATAAATTATTGTCTGATCAAAAACCTGAAATTACAGATAGCGTTCGTAATTTTTCAATTAAAATTCCTATTATTAAACTCAGTGAAGAATCGTAAATTATAGTTTGATGCGCATATTAATTTTAGAAGACGAAATTCCTGCTTACGAAAAGTTGTTAAGCAATTTAGAAAGCTACTTTACAGAAGCGTTTCAGCATGATTGGGCGCGTTCTAACGAAAAAGCACGTGAATTTTTAGCACAAGAAACCTACGAATTTATTCTGTCTGATATTCAATTGTTGGACGGAATTTCGTTTGATGTGTTCAATACTGTAAAAATTGATTGTCCAATTATTTTTTGTTCGGCCCATGACGAATATTTGTTTGAAGCTTTTCGTACCAACGGAATCGCGTATATTTTAAAACCGTACACCAAAGAAGACATTCGTCAAGCACTCAATAAATTTCAATCGTTCTTTCAATCAGAGAGTTATCAACCTATTCACAATGATACCATCAACTTGTTGAAATCTGCTTTAAAACAAGAAGAAACCAATTATAAAAAGCGTTTTGTCATTAAAAAATCAAAAGGCATTCAGTTATTAAATGTTAGTGATATTAGTTTGATAGAAGCTTCGGGCGATTTCTGTATGGCGATCGATGCAAAAGGCAAAAAATATCCAATTTCTCATACCTTAGGAACCATTCAACAAATGCTAAATCCTTTAAAGTTTTTTCGCATCAACCGAAGTCAAATCGCACATATTGAATACATTGAAAACATTGAAAGTCACTTCAAAAACCGTTTGCTCATTCAATTATCTGGCATTAAAGAAAAAGTGATGACGAGCTCTTCTACCACTTCCGACTTCCGAAAATGGTTGGAACAATAGGAATGTAAAATGCTAAATTTTAAATGTTAAATGCTGAATTGCTATGTCCATAGAAACGCTGAATCTTCAAACAACAAACCGTCTCTTCGAGTGAAATTTTAGTATAAAATTTTGTATCGAGAAGTGCTTGGAAATTCTAAATGTGAAATTTTAAATTGCTTCGCTTTTGTAATTCTTTGAAACGTCTTTACGAGGAACGATAGTGACGTGGTAATCTTTTAAAATCATACCTTGAATTGACTTTGAAAACAAACAGATTGCCACTCTCCAATCAAGTTGGAGATCGCAATGACGTATCGGACGTTTTTTTAATAAAAACCACCATAGATCACAAACCGTCTCTTTGAGTATTATTTGAGAGTAAAATATATTTTGATTGAAAATACGTAGCAACGCTATCTAAACAATTTTGTATCGAGAAGTGCTTGGAAATTCTAAATGCTAAATTTTAAATGTTGAATTGCTAAACTTATAAACTCATAAACTAACATGAATCATAGCTGTTCTCGATACAACAAATCACAGATTTGCCACTCAAACTGACGCTTGGAAAATCGTAAATCGTCAAATAAAAACAACTCAATACTAACATCTCAGTACTAACATCTCAATACTAATTAATAGACTTCGAGCTCTTATAATGTATTTGATATCGCCAATAACTCAACGCGCCATACGCCAACCACGTAATGGTGGCGATGATGACAAACTTTGGACCTAATACAGCATCTCCTGTAGCATACGAGTGCAATCCGCTAAGGACAAAATTCACACCAAAATACGTAAATAAGATAGAACCGAAAGCAGAAATAGACATCCAATTAAAGAACCAACGTCCACGCAAACCTGGCACCAAACGCATGTGCAATACAAACGCATATACCATGATACTAATTAACGCCCACGTTTCTTTTGGATCCCAGCCCCAATAACGTCCCCAACTTTCATTTGCCCACATTCCACCAAGAAAATTTCCTA
>CAZHSA010000133.1:0-9669 GCA_964535135.1 uncultured Kordia sp. | reverse complement strand
GCATTGTCATTTCTGCGTAGGCAGAAATCCACTTTAACTTTAAAAATATCTTAAAAGAAACTTGCGACTTGGGAATCTGTTTTTTGTGGAAATATAACATTCTTTGAAGAACTACTAATTCCTAATACCCAAAACCTATTGCCTATATTATATCGAAATCGCAGTCGTATGTTTTACTTCACCGATGACGAAAATGCTGTGCGTATTTCCAATGTTGGGAATTGCCGTTAGCTTGGTCACCATAAAATCACGATACGCTTCCATGTCTTTCACCAATACTTTGAGAATGTAGTCATAATCACCACTTACATGATAACATTCTAACACTTCTTCTAGTTTGATGATTTCGCGTTCAAACTTCATCACAAACTCTTTAGAATGTTGCGTTAACCGCACATGACAATGCGCTTGAAAGTTTTGGGCAATTGCTTTTTTGTCAACTAAAGCCACATATTTTTGAATGATTCCTTCTTTTTCTAGCTTTTTAATCCGCTCATATACGGCTGTTACAGAAAGATGCAACGCGTTGGAAAGTTCTTTGTTGGTTTGTTTGCTGTCCTTTTGCAGCAGCGAAAGTAAGGTTCGGTCTGTTTGATCAAGTTTCAACATGTAAAAAAATCTAAAATTAGAATTTACTAAAAGTGTATTGTGAAAATATTTCTATCATATAGCAAATTAATAGTTTTATTTTTTAATATTTTAAATTTTACTTGATTTTTATTCTTTATAGATTGAATTTTGAATACTCTTTAAAACGTAGTATTATGAAATTTAATCCCGCTAATAACATTCAAGATTTACAGTATTTTGGTGAATTTGGAGGTGTAAATCCTTCTATTTCAGATTCGTCTACCTATACCTTTTTGTCAGCAAAAACCATGTTCGATACGTTTGAAGGCAATGCAGATGGTTGTTATTTGTATTCGCGCCATACTTCGCCAAGTAATTTGTATTTAGGAGAAGCCTTAGCCGCGATGGAAGGTACCGAAACCGCTAATGTTTCTGCTTCAGGAATGGGCGCTATTACACCTGTAATTTTGCAATTGTGTAAAAGTGGCGATCATATTGTGTCTAGCAGAACAATTTACGGTGGCACGTATGCTTTTTTGAAAAATTTTACGCCACGATTACAGATTGAAACTTCTTTTGTAGATATTACGAAGTTAGATTTAGTAGAAGCGGCCATTACACCCAACACAAAAGTATTGTATTGTGAAGCTGTGAGCAATCCGTTGTTGGAAGTCGCTAATATTACCGCTTTGGCGGAATTGGCAAAGAAATACAATTTGCAATTAGTGGTTGATAATACATTTTCGCCATTATCCATTGCGCCTGCGGTATTAGGAGCGGATGTCGTGATTCATAGTTTAACAAAATTTATCAATGGCGCTAGTGACACCGTTGGTGGCGTTGTATGTGGTACACAAGCGTTTATTGATCAATTGCGAAATGTTAATGATGGTGCAAGCATGTTACTCGGAGCTACGATGGATAGTTTACGAGCAGCATCTGTATTAAAAAATTTACGCACATTACATATTCGCATGAAGCAACACAGTGCCAACGCCCTATATTTGGCAAAAATGTTTGAAGCCGACGGTTTAAAAACAGTCTATCCAGGATTGCCATCACATCCGTCACATGAAGTTTTTAAAAGCATGATGAATGAAGCGTATGGTTTTGGCGGCATGTTGACGATAGATGTTGGTACAATTGACAAAGCCAATGCATTGATGGAATTGATGCAACAAAAAAATTTAGGATACTTAGCGGTAAGTCTAGGTTTCTATAAGACACTATTCAGTGCGCCAGGCACTTCGACTTCCTCAGAGATTCCGATAGAAGAACAAGCTGACATGGGCTTAACTGACGGTTTGATTCGATTTTCTGTAGGATTAGATCACGACATTCAACGCACCTACCGTATTATGCGTGATTGTATGGAAGAACTGAACATGCTGGCTCCTGCAATGGTATAGTTTTCAAAGTTTAGTTTACTAGTATTAGAGGAACGTCTTTTTGGCGTTCCTTTTACTTTTTCATCCATAAATACAAAGAAATTACCTAAGTAGTTCTACCTATTTTATAGATTAATCTTTTCAATTACGGATTCCCGTAATTTTTAATGATCAGTTTTAGTTATTATTGAATCCCAAATAGAACTAATACTAGAATTTACTGTATGCGTAAAAATGTTTACATATTACGAGAACGAAAGTCAAATGGAGAATTGCACCTCTTTTTAGCAAATCCAACAGATCAAAACAAGTGTAGTGCTCAACAAAAATCCGTTTGCGGACAAATGGATATTGAAGAAGATTCTCGAACTATTTTTTCTTGTCAACCCGAAGATCGTGCCCGCACACAATGTGCAAAAATCGGTCGCGATGTATGTACAACTTGCGTAAGTCACTTATATATGGACAAAATCTAAAAAGGTTAAAATTTGTGATTTGCCATTTCTTTTGTAGAAAGTATATTCTAAATTCCCTTCCTTTTTAAGTATATACACCATATTAATTGTAACTACATGAATAGTGATCATACGCTATATACATTAAAAGAAAATAGCGCAGAACAATTACATTTGTTCAAATCTAAAAAAGATGATTCCGGCGAATGTCTTACGGAAACGATGTCCGTTTGTGGCAAAATGCGCTACAATCAAACGATTAAACATCATTTTGCTTGTCAAGAAGAACTATTTACACGAAAAAAGTTGGCAGAAATTGGAAAACCTGTGTGCGGCGCGTGTGTCAGTCATTTATATGGAGATTTTTGATATTTTTGAATTAAAAATACTTAACGATTCAAAAACTAAAACACTCACAAACTAAAAACTACTTCCCTTTAATACGTTTCCAAAAGATTCCCAAGACATCGCTAAAAGAAGTATTTTCATCAAATGAAGGCCTAGAGCGTTTCATATTGAGTCGATCACCATCTTTGTAAACTGTAAAATAAAACACTGCCGATTCTCCTTTTCCTGTATCTACAGATGGATAACGCAAATCACTGTAAATAAACGTTCCATCCTCATTCTCTTTAATGGTATAGTAATAATTACTAAACCAAGCTAGGTTTGCCAAATCGGAGTATGTTCTTGGAAGTAAATCGTGATTTTTAGGAATCGTTTTCCAATCGGTAAACACATCTTTCGTATCAAACAACGAATAAAAAGCTACATGATATTCATCTTCTGTTTCTGCAATTCCGTACCACAAAATATTATTCAAAATACTTGCTTCCGTGTTGTATCGCTGATAAGAAATTCCTTGTTCCTCCATCGATTTTTCAAAAACTGAATTGATATAGAATTTGTTTCCAATCGTACATAACATGTATACAGAACTGATACCGACGCCTAATTTTAACCAAAATTTTCGTTTCGGATTTCTTCGTTTGTAAAACATGAGTACAATCAAGCATATTAAGAAAGGAAGTGTATACGCAGGATCTGCCACTGAAATGTTACTAAACGCCACGCGGTAATCACTGAATGGTAAAAATAACTGTGTTCCATATCCTGTAAAGCAATCTAAAAGCGGATGCGTAAAGATAGATAGGAAAAATAGCCAAATCCAGTCTTTTCGTGTAGTTGTTCCGCGTCGTTTGCCTTTATCATATAATTTATACACCAGCCAGCCAAACAGAAAAGCGCCTAAAATTGCAAAAAATATGGAATGCATAAATCCTCTATGAAATAAAAAAGCGTCTATTTTATTACCATAAAATAAATGCCCAAGAAAAACATCCAAATCAGGAATGGTTCCGCCAATTGCGCCAAAAAGTAATGCTTTGTTACCTATCTTTTTTCCTAGGGCAGCTTCTCCACAGGCAGCACCTAATACAATTTGCGTTAACGAATCCATAAATTAGCTTTAATTATAAGTTTGCAAAGGTACGCATCCAAAATGATTTGCATACTTGTTTACAAAATCGTAACATTACGCTAGGAAACTAACCAATCAATTATGCAAGAAGAAGACAATATTTCTGAATTTAAGGCAAACGACCAAACAATCATTAAAAATAAAGAATTAAGTATCTGGGAAGCGTTGATTCCTGTAGTCATTTTAATGGGATTATTGGCGTACAATATCTTTTTTGTTGATGGACAAGAATGGTTTGGCGGCTATACCAATCAAATTATTTTATTGATTGGTGGTGGAGTTGCTATGATTGGCGGTTTTTTAAATAAGGTTTCTCTCGGATTAATGCTGAAAGAAATTTGGGAAAATTTACGAAGTGTATTTGTTCCTATTATGATTCTGTTTTTGGTAGGTGCCTTGGCGGGAACTTGGCTTGTTAGCGGAATTATTCCAGCCATGGTATATTATGGTTTACAAGTATTGAGTCCTGAAATATTTTTACCTGCTTCTGTCATTATTGCGGCTATCATCTCTATTGCTACAGGAAGTAGCTGGACAACTTCTGCAACGGTTGGAATTGCTTTGATTGGAATTGGAATCACGTTGGGAATTCCTGCAGGAATGATTGCTGGAGCCGTTATTTCTGGAGCTTATTTTGGAGATAAAATGTCACCTTTGAGTGATACTACTAATTTAGCACCTGCGATGGCAGGAACGGATTTGTTTACACATATTCGGTATATGACATTTACAACGGTTCCTACCATAATTATCACATTGATCGTGTTTGCTATTTTAAGTGCAACTATTGAGACCAATGGAGAAGCTGATACTACATTTATACTTGAAACCATAAACAACAATTTTAATATTACTCCTTGGTTATTCATTGTTCCACTATCAGTAATCGCATTAATTTTATTGAAGATAAAACCTTTGATTGCTTTAGGAACGGGCGTTGTGTTGGCTGCGGTTTTTGCACTAATATTCCAACCAGATGTTATAAATAAACTTTCTTCTTCTAAAACAGAAGTCATTACCAATGCTGTGTTAACAGATACAAATATCAAAATTCCTGATGCTGAATATGTAGCCACTTTTAGTCAAGAAGAACTCGCTACTATTAAAAGTAACGACGATTTAAACAATATTTTTACGGATGATGATGTTGAGGAAATTTATACGAAAGACGATTTAGCAGCGGTTTTTGCAAGTCATTCTTTATCAAAAGAAGTTTTAGCATCTAAAGCAGATAATTTAGATAAGCTAATCACGATTAAACGACTGAAAAAATTATTTGGTTCTGGCGGAATGAATGGAATGTTATGGACTATTTACCTTATCATCTGCGCTATGGTTTTTGGTGGTGTCATGGATGCTATTGGAGCTTTATCAAGAATTACACAAGCCTTATTGAAAATGGCAACAAGCATGTTTGGACTATTTGCTAGTACAGTTGCGAGTTGTTTAGGTTTGAATGTAATTGCTTCCGATCAATATTTAGCATTGGTTATTCCTGGGAAAATGTTCAAAAAAGCATATGAAGACAGAGGTTTAGCGCCTGAAAATTTAAGTAGAACCTTAGAAGATTCTGGAACGGTTACTTCTGTACTGATTCCGTGGAATACTTGCGGAGCGTATCAGTCTGGCGTATTAGGTGTTGGTGTTGGCGAATATTTTATATACGCTGTCTTTAACTGGCTGAGTCCGTTTACGACATTATTGTTTGCTGCGTTTAAGATTAAAATTAGGCAACTACAAGGAAAAACGGTATAAGATAAGATCATTCCGGAGCTATCTCTAAGTTGAATTTTTATCAAACCGAACTTTTGTACCGAACTTAATTCAGGATGATTCAATTTTTTATAACTGTTGAAAATCAGCTTGATGAGATTCTGAATCAAGTTCAGAATGACGTGCTCTAATACTGTTTAGACTACCTCTTTGTTTACAACAAACGATGTTTGCGTGCTTTTTCTACAGCTTCTATTTTGTTATGTACTTGGAGTTTTTTGTAAATGTTTTCAATATGCTTTCGAATGGTTGATGGCGACACAAATAATTTCTCAGCAATAACTTGATAGCCTAATCCTTTGCTCAATTGCTGTAGCACTTCTTTTTCACGTTTGCTGAGTTTTATATCTGAATTTTCCACATATTTGGGCACTTCAGCAGTTTGTAGTATTTGTAAGGCTTTCATCGCAATGCTTGGTGTCATAGTGGCGCCGCCTTTCATAACATCTAAAATTCCTTTGTGCAATTCGCCTGCGGTGGCTTCTTTTAGCAAATAACCATTGGCGCCAGATTGAATGGATTGTAAAATATGGTCGTCATCATCAAACACTGTAATCATCACAATTTTGATGGCTGGAAAATGCTTCTTAATTAACTTTGTCGCTTCAATACCATTCATGTTTGGCATCTTTATGTCCATCAGAATCAAATCTATTTCCTGATTTTTTTCAAGCTTTGCTAACAACTCTTTTCCATCTCGGGCACGAAATTTATAGTCTAAATCTTCTTTGAAGAAAGATAATTTCTCCACTAAAGCATTCGCTAATAAAGTATTGTCTTCTGCAATGGCAATTTTATAACTCATATCCGTCAGATGGTTTTTGCAACTGTTTTATCAATGGTTAAATTTATGGTAGTTCCATGCCCAATTCCAGAAATAACAGTCAATTTCCCTTGTATTTCTTCGGCACGTAATTCCATATTTTCAATTCCGCTTTTTTCTGCTACTGTTGCATAGTTAAATCCTTTTCCTGTATCATTAATCAACAATATATATTCTTTATCATTGTAGGTAAAATGAATATTTATTTTTTCAGCTTCCGCATGTTTAATTGCATTATTGATTGCTTCCTGCATGATTCTAAAGATATTAATTCCGACTAACGATGAGAAAGTAATCTCTTCAAACACATTATTTGTAAATTCAATTTCAGCACCTGTCAATAGTTTTGCTTGCCCAATATGATTCATCATGCGCAATTCTAAATCTTCAAAACTGATGGTATCTTTATTCATTGCCCAAATCGTATCGCGCAGTTGATTGATGGTATTTCGTGTAAAGAAATTAATGTTTGACAAACGCTCGGTAAATTCTGGAGTTGCATCTTTTAAGCTGTATTTTAAATTATCAATAGAAGAAATAATAAAGGTTAATTGTGAACCGATATTATCATGCAAATCACGCGAAATTTTTAAACGTTGTTCGTGCAATTTATTCTGTGTTTCTACTTTTAACAACGCGTCTTTTAATTCATTTTCCTTCTGTAATTGTCTATTTTTCAGCTGTTGCTGATTGTACACTAAATATCCTAATGCCAATAACACCAGCACACCTGCTATCATTGCGTAAATAGTCGTGTTTTTTTGAGAGATGCTTGCGTTTTTCTCTGCTATTTGGGCACGTTGCAACAATATTTCTTTCTCCTTTTCGGAAGATTGATACTTTTCAAAAATCTCATTCGTGGCAATCGTTTCTTTATTCTTTTGAATGGTATCTTGCAATTTGATGGTTTCTTGATAATATATAGATGCATTTTGATGATCGCCCAATTCTCTATACGCATTCGCCATTCTACGCACTGCTTTGCTTTTAATCATCACTTGCGAATCGTCTAAATTTTCAAGCGCAATCGTATAAGCATCAATAGCAGCTTTGTATTTTCCTTGATCGTAATACGCGATTCCTAACAATTGAATGTTCTTTGCTCGATGTTTCCGCGCGTTGAATCGCTTGTAGATTTCGTCAGCTTTTTCGAGATAATATACTGCAGAATCGTTTTGTTTTAATTGCTGATAGGTTTTTCCTAAGCTGTTGTAACTCGTAGCCAATCCTTTGACATCATTGCTTTTCTTTTTGGTTACAATTGATTTTTGCGCATAATACACACAAGAATCCAATTGTTTTAATGCAGAAAAGTTCATCACCATATTGGTGTACGAAGCGCCAATTCCGTACGTATCTTTGATTTCTTTCCGAATGGTCAAAGCTCGCTTTTGATACGTATTTGCTTCTTTGTGACGTTTTAATTTTGACAGCAACAAACCTATATTATTCAAACTGTTTGCTTGTCCTCTTTGCTGCCCCAAATCTTTGAAAATCTCATACGAACTTAAATAATAATCCATTGCCGTTTTGTACTGTTCTTTTCCCCAATAAATAAGTCCTTTGTTATTATACACGGACGCCATTGCATCTTTATCATCTGCTTTTTTGGCAATTACATACGCTTTATCATACCAAAGTAACGAACTATCTTTTTTACCAATAATATCAAAGTAAATTCCTTTTCGAAGTAGCGAGCGTGTTGTTAAAAAATCATTGTTAATTGCTTCACTTTTTTGAATAGAAATTTCTGAAAGTTCGCGAGCTATTTCGGGTTTCGAATATGCATATGTAAAAAATACTTTGTGCAAGTGTTGCACACGTAAGGAATCGTTTTCCATAGTTTGTACTACGGCACCAATACTATCAATAATTGTTTGATTGGTTTGCGCAGTTCCTTGTAAAAACAGTAATAGCGTCACTATTGGTACAATTCTTTTGATGAATGTATTCATTGGTTTGTCATTAGTTAGGCAATCGGAAATTAAGGTACAGGCTTTTACGTACAATTCCAAAAATGATTAGAAACCGCACGCATATCAACTTATGACAAATATCCAACGATTTCACGTTTTAAAGAATACGACAACTGCCGTATTTTTTCAAGAAAGCGTATCAATAATGAATAATTATAACAAAAAAAGGCAGACAATATACTGTATTACAATAGCTTAAAACCTACCATAAGGAGTTCCTATGGGTTGATAAGAAATTCAAATTTTCTTTATACAATTCTCTGTACTACTTATCTATATTTGCAGCCGTTAATAACACAAATTTTAAACACATAATAATATGGCTATAGTAGGAAAAAAATTCCCCAACCTGAACGTTGATGCAATGAACGAAATGGGAGATACGTTTAAATTAAACATTTTAGACGAAGCAGTAAACAACAAGAAAAAAGTATTGTTATTCTGGTATCCAAAAGACTTTACGTTTGTTTGTCCAACAGAATTACACGCGTTTCAAGCTGCTTTGGGAGAATTTGAAAAAAGAAATACAATTGTAATTGGTGCTTCTTGTGATACTCCAGAAGTACACTTTGCTTGGTTAAATACTGAAAAAGACAACGGTGGAATTGAAGGTGTAACGTATCCTTTATTGGCTGATAGCAACCGTAACTTATCTAGCATTTTAGGAATTTTAGACATTACAAACGAAGTATACGACGAAGAAACTGGAACTGTACAAGTAGAAGGTGACAACGTAACATACAGAGCTACATACCTAATTGATGAAGAAGGAACGGTTTTCCATGAAGGAATCAACCACATGCCAGTTGGTAGAAATGTAAACGAATATATCCGTTTGATTGATGCGTACACACACGTACAAGAAAAAGGTGAAGTTTGTCCAGCAAACTGGGAAGAAGGAAAAGAAGCAATGAATGCGAACAGAGATGGCGTTGCTGAATATTTAGCGACAAACGTTTAATACGAAAATAAAAAAGCTATGGTTAACGAATTAAATCAAGATAATTTACAAGAATTGGTTGCTGACAATGATACTGTTGTGGTACAATATTCTGCATCTTGGTGTGGAAACTGTCGCATCATGAAACCAAAAGTAAAGAAACTCGCCAAAGAGCTTGAAAACATTACTTTTATCATCGCAGATGCGGAAAAATTTCCAGAATCAAGAAAATTAGCAACTGTAGATAATTTACCGACATTTGCT
>CAZHSA010000132.1:0-9691 GCA_964535135.1 uncultured Kordia sp. | reverse complement strand
ACATATTCTGAAATTGGCACGTCATTTTTAAGCAACCGATGTACTTTGATCACATTACTTCCATAAGGTTTGTTAGTTGCTTTTACAGAAATAAATTCGATATCGCCATAATGCACAATAAATTTCAATGATAAATTGTACACGGATGAACAGGCGCCGCATTGGCAAATTTTTTCGTATTCATACCGTTTTAAATAGGTGTGAAACGCGAGATACATTCGTTTGACTTGTTCTCGGACTTGCTGAATATTTACCTCACCAATTCGATAAAAAAATAGCGCATCGCCTTCTATTTCTGCCAATTGTAACCCTGTAATATTGTTATCAATCAATAACTCTAGTATTTCTGAAATAATATGACGACTGTGTTGTATGGCTGTATGTTGTACAAATTCGGTAAATCCGGAAATGTCTGGAATAAAAAGAAGCGCTTTGTCCGCCATGTTAAAGTTGATTTTGATCGAATTGCTATAAAGATACTTCCTTTGTTGTAATTTTTGGCAATTCCTTTTTGGAACTTGCTGCGAATTTGTATTCTTTAATCGCACAGCATTAGTTGTGCGTAGCTTTTGGCTTTTTTGACATCTTGTCGCCATTCTTCTATAATTTCATCTTGCTCTAAGTCTAAAAGGCGTTCAAGAACGTGTGTTCTTAATTCTTCAATACTCATAACTTGATGCGTATCTTTATAAATGGCTTTCGTTTTCCACACATTTGGAAGAAATCGCAGCCAATTTCTCCATTTTTGTGTCATCTCTGCTTTTGCAACACACATGAAAACCTTTCCTTCTGCATCACAGAAAAGATGATTTTTATAATATTTTAGAAAGATAGATTCTTTAGGAGAGTAGACATATTCATTATCAAGAAAATAACAAAACAAATCTTCAGAAATCCATTTTTTTGTCGATATATCAATCGCAGGAAATGTCATTTTTTAATTTTTAGCTAAGATACACTATGCGGAATTTTTATTCTTTTAACAGTTGAATTATTTCCTTGCAAATTATAGCAGCATGTTCCTTTTTTGTATAGATGGTATTATGATTTCCGTTGATTAAAAATTGTTTCCCATTTGTAGAGAGTTGTGTAAATTCTTGTTGTGCTTTTATTTTTGTAGACAAATGTTGCTCAGGATCAATTCCGCTTTCTCGATACGCTTCTTCGTCCATTTCTACTGCGGTAAATACGCGAATTGGAATGTCTCCAAACTTGTTTGCTTCTCCTGAGCGTTTTAGTGTAGTATGATAGTTTTTTATTTCTTCTTTGTATGCTTGCAAACATTTTCCATTGAGTAAAAAATCTTGTGTACGCTTATTGATTGCTTTTGGCAGTCCTTCTCCCGTAAATATTGGTCCTGTAAACGATTCTAAAAGTCCCAAAACACCTAAGTCGGCAAAAACAGTTGCAATGTTTAGCGACCAAATTACAGTTGTAAATTTAAAAGAAGCTTTGGGTGCTGCGCCTAATCTTTCTACTTGCTCAGGATGTGTTGCATCAATAAAAACCATTGCTGCTACTTCATCCGGATATAATGCTGCAAAAACGCGTATGTAAGCACCTCCAAGCGAGTGACCAGCTAAGATGTACGGTGGGTTTTCTCCCGCTTTTTCAAGTAATGTATGCAGTTCAAGACAACTTGTTTCTACAGTGCGTTTTGTATTGCTTGATTCACTGTATCCAGCGCCTGCGCGATCGTAACGAACCACACGCATACTGTCTTTAAGGCCTTCACTCAACCAATGGTAATATTCCGTTGCCAAACCAGCACCAGATTCAATAATTAACGTTGGTTTGTTATTCTTTTTACCAACAGCGTTGATGTGTAATTTAAAATTGCCAACATTCACAAGTTCTCCTTGTGGTTTTTGCGGATTAGGACCTACCACTCGAAAAATAATACCTGCTAAAATTAGTAGGATCAGTAAAACACCAATGGTAATGCCCATCTTTTTTAAAATCTTTACAATAATTTTCATGGGTGTAATTGTTTAATAAATTCAAGTTCAAACATACGTGCAATCGCGATAAGCGTATAATTATTTTGATAAACACACTAAAAAATAACACACATGTAGCGTCATCGTATATCAATACTGTTCAACAAGAAAATACATGTGTCTGACTCAAAATATAGGGTGTTTATCAAAAAAGGTTGTCTTTAGCATATGAGGAATCTTATTTTTGTAGCATGAAAGGTTTTCTTCAGAAAAATTATAGTACTTTTTTGAAAGCAGCAATTATTACGAGTGTACTTAGTATTTTGTTAAGCAACGCTAGTTTTGTCATCATTAAGCCAATACATGTTTCTACACCTGTATATTATGTGATTAATAGCGTTGGTTTTATAGTGTGTTGGTTGGTTCTTTCTTTTTTTATTTATAAGTTCCCTATTTATAAAGTTTTAGGTGTCTTTGGATTGTTGGTCGTCGTCATTATCGTTGAGAACTTTATTGATATTCCTTTTAGTTTTATTACCATTCCAGCGTTAGTGTTGTTTTGGTTGGGAATGACGTATTTTATTGTTCCTGAGTTTTTTAAAAAATACAAAGTTGCTATTCTTTCGATATATGGCATTATTTTGTGTTATTTTTTTGTCTTAAGAATGTTGCCAAATTATGTAGAAGATCATCATCAAAATTTCCTTTATTTTATTTTAATTCCGATTCCATTTTTTGCCGCATTATGGATTTATGAACAATGGCGTTGGCTAAACACTTTACAAAATGATAAAGCAAAAGCAGAGTTGGCATCGTTGAAAAGTCAAGTGAATCCTCATTTTTTCTTTAATACTTTGAATAATCTATATGGTTTAGTCATTGAGAAGTCTGAGAAAGCTCCAGAAGTCGTTTTGAAACTTTCAGATATGATGCGATATACAATTTATGAAGGAAAGAAAGATGCTGTATTGTTAAAGAACGAAATTAATTATCTTAAAAATTATATAGAATTACATAAAATCCGTTATCATAAAAACGTAGTTATTACCTATAAACACGATGTAAAAGAAGGTATTAAAATTGCGCCTTTATTGTTTATTATTTTATTGGAAAATGCTTTTAAACATGGAGTTGAAAAAATACAGGAAAATGCTTTTATTCATCTTCAAATGCAATCTAAAGGAAATCAACTGTTGTGTACAATTGAAAATAATTTTGATGCATCTGCCTTGAGCGATACCAATGGTATTGGGTTGGAAAATTTAAAAAAACGATTGGAATATTCTTATCCAAATGCACATGAACTTACCATTGAAAAAACAGCCACAGTGTATAAAGTTCATTTAAACCTTACAATTTTATGAAATATTGCATTATTGATGACGAGCCTATCGCGCACAGAATCATAGAGAGTTACTGTAAAAATCTATCCTATCTTGAAAAGGCAGGAAACTGCTATGATGCTTTTGAAGCCATAGAGCTGTTAAAAAATAACACCATAGATTTGATTTTTTTAGATATCAATATGCCTAAACTTTCAGGTTTTGAGTTATTGAAAACGATGTCACAATTTCCAAAAGTAATTGTAACCTCAGCGTATGCAGAATTTGCCTTAGAAGGATACGAATTGAATGTTGTTGATTATTTATTAAAGCCGTTTTCGTTTGAACGTTTTTTGAAAGCTATTGATAAAGTGAATACACGTCAAAAACCCAATTTAATTGCTGCTGAACATGAAAAAAAACCTAGTTTTTTCTTAAAAGGAGATAAAAAAATACATCAAATACACGCAGACAACATTTTGTTTATTGAAGCTTTTGGCAACTACTCAAAGGTGTTTTGTACTGACGAAATAATTGTGAGCCATGAAAAAATTTCTTCGTTAGAAGTTGTATTGCCTGCTTCACATTTTTTAAGAGTGCATAAATCATTCATCGTTGCCACAAATAAAATAAAACTAATTGAAGGAAATCGGATTCAAATTATGGAACATTTTATTCCTGTTGGTCAAACATACAAACACAGTTTAAAACAACTTTTTAGTAAAGAGTAATTCATTTTTTGTGAAAAAACCAAAAAAAGCCACCTGAATTATTGATTCAAAAAAAATCATGTGCTTTCATTTCTAATTTCGTAATTTTTTGTTATTTTGATGTATAATCAATCTCGAATATAATCTTATGAAAAAGTATCTTTTTTTAGCTGTTATTTTTAGTTTTTTCTCAACTGCTAGCTATGCGCAAAGTTCCTCTGTAAAGGTAGGAGACGTTTTTATGATTGGAGAAGCGCATAATGACACATACAAGCATATTAACTTTCCGAAAGCAAACTTAATTATCAAAAGAGGCGGAATTGCAAGTTATACAAATATTAAAGGCGCAAAAGTGATCGTAACCTCTGTAGATGAAAGAGAAGATGGAAGCATGATTGCTACGATAAAATTAACTTCCGATAGATCTTTTTTTAATAGTCACAAATTTGTAACTGTAGATGTTGAGAAAGCCCTGAAACACAAAGAACTCGTGAAGAACTAAAATAGCGTTCTTTTTATAAAAGTTGTATTCTTGGATACTTTGAGTTCTATAATTCAAAGGTTACTCCTATATTTGCCACATGCTTTTCCAAGATATTTTAGGACTTACACATATTAAAAAACACCTGACACTAAGTGCCGATCGTGGGCGTATTCCGCATGCGCAGCTTTTTGTCGGTCCCGAAGGTTGTGGTACACTTCCTATGGCAATTGCCTATGCGCAGTATGTGTTGTGTACAAATGTTGATGGAGAAAACTCAGGCGGAAACGAAGCCTGTAATTTAAAATTGAACCATCTTTCGCATCCCGATTTGCATTTTGCCTTTCCTGTAGCGGGAAATCACAAAGTAAAAAGTCATCCTGTATCAAAGCATTTTTTGGAAGAATGGCGACAGTTTATCAAAGAGCAACCGTACGGAAATTTATTCGATTGGTATAAAATGCTCGGCATTGATAACAAGCAAGGTCAAATTGGCGTGGATGAAGCGCTCGATATTGTAAAATCGCTGACGCTAAAATCGTATGAAGGTGGCTATAAAGTGATGATTATTTGGATGGCAGAACGTATGAATACAGCCGCTGCCAATAAGTTGCTAAAACTGATTGAAGAACCGCCAAATAAAACCTTATTTATCTTAATTGCCGAAGATGAAGAGCAAATTATCAACACCATTTTATCGCGTTGTCAAATTTTACATTTTCCACCTTTGGGCGAACAAGCCATCAAAGAAGCACTGATTAAAAAATTAGATGTTTCTGAAACGGAAGCAACTAAAATTGCACATCAAGCCAACGGAAATTACAACAAAGCTGTGGATTTGGTGTATCAAGATTCGGAAGATTTATTGTTTGAAACTTGGTTTGTAACCTGGGTTCGTTCTGCTTTTAAAGCAAAAGGAAATAAAACGGCCATTCGCGATTTAATTGCTTGGAGTGAAGAAGTTGCCAAAACAGGCCGTGAAACACAAAAGAAGTTTTTAAGTTTTTGTTTGAATCTTTTCAGACAAGCTTTACTGCACAATTACACAGCTACCGATTTGGTATTTTTTGAATCGCATACCAAAGGTTTCTTCTTAGAAAAATTTGCTCCTTTTGTACATGGAAATAATATTTTAGATATTTCTAAGGAATTGCAAGACGCCATTTACCACATAGAGCGCAACGGAAATGCGAAGATCGTTTTGACTGATTTGTCTATTAAGTTGACACGACTACTTCACCGAAAAGATGTGCCGTTGTAGCTGATTTCATTTGTTAATACAACTGAAAATAAATTGTATATTTGATAGATACAAGTAACATTAAACCACCACCATGAAAAACGTATTCTTATTACTAGGACTCTTGTTTTTTACTTTTACTTTAACGGCACAACAAGAAAAAATTACTATAAAATTCATTGACGGCACTGAAATTACGGGTTATGGTAGCGTTAGAGATGATTCTTCAATTCTCTTCAGAAAAGAAAAAAAGGCGGAAAAAGAAATATATAGTCATAAAACGGAGCGGAAAGCCAGAAAATTAACCATTCATACTGATAATGGTGATATGAATTACGAATATAAAGTGATCGCTGGCACTTCAGGAATTGGAAGTGTTATGCTCTTGGAAATCGCAAAAAAAGGAGCAATAAATTTGTATATAAAAACTTCTTTCACTGATAGTAATCCGGGAATGAATTCAGGAACGGTTAACATGACGTACTCCTCCGTAAAATACTTTATGGGTAAAAAAGGAGATGATTTAGTTGCGAATTTAGGAAATGGTTCTACCTATTCAAAAAAGTTTAGAAAACAAATTGCTCCCAAATACTTTAAGGATTGCCCTGATTTGTTGGATAAAATAAATACGAAAGAATTCTTTGGTCGCCACGATATTGAAGCTGTAATAAGATATTACAATGAAAAATGTAAATAATACCAATTCTATTGTAAAATGCAGTTTGCTTGGTGTAATCTAAAAAATTAAAAATCTACTCTAAACAACAAATTAGGCGTCATGCCTAACGAGAATTTATCAACCGTTTCTAAACGAAATTGCACATCATTGTTTTGGTTTAGGAATGGACGAATTTCGTAATAGCGTTCTAACAGGTTTTGACGATCATAAATATTCAGTAATGAAAAGCCTATTTTTCCTTTCCAATTGTTCTTTTTGTCAAAGTTGAATGTGTACGTTCCTGAAAAATCCAAACGATGATAGTCTGGAATGCGCGTGCTGTTCGTATCTCCAATAAACACAAACAAGTCTCCATTGGGTTGTGTTTGCGCTGTTACAGGCGTGTATGGAGTTCCTGTGCGGTAATTCCAACCTAGAGAAAATTCAAAATTATTGATCGTATACGAATGTGCCCAACGGAAGTAATGACGAATGTCGTAGTTTCCAGGAAAAGTGATACCGTTGTTTATGCGCGAGAATTCAAAATCATTGTCCGTATACGAATATCCCATCCACGTTTTGTAATTGTTGAATTGCTTTTCAATCAATACATCAAGGCCGTAAATAATGCTGTTTCCTTCGGTAAATGTTTCTAAAACACTCGTATTTCCAAAGCTTCTGTTGAAAGAAGTTAATCCTGTGATATTTTTGTAATATCCATCCAAATCGACACGCCAACCTTTTTTGTTAAAAACAACACCTCCAGAAATTTGCCTGCTTTTTAATACGGGAAATTCTTCACCATTGGCAATTGCCCAAACTTGATTTTCCAATCCGAAGTTTAAGGTATTGAATTCTAATATTTGACTTACCGCTTGGTGTTTTACTTCGCCCGAAAAATTGACACTAAACGAATTGTTTAGCTTTTTTTCCACGTATAATCTCGGTTCAAAAAAAGACGTTTCTGTAGTGCTGAAATAGTTGACACGCAAACCTGCATTGACGATAAATTCATTTTTATCGTTGTATTTATACGAAGCAAATACCGCATGCGAATTGTTGATGCTTTCTTCTCCAGCATTATAACTGGAAAAACTTTCTGGAGTCACTGTAAAGCCAGAAAAACCAAAAGCGGCATCATTAGAAGAGAATTGATATCCTGACTGAATGCTGTTTTTTTCATTCAATTGCCAATTGGTGTTGAATGAAAAGCCAATGTCTTTGATTCGATTACTTTTTTGATCTTCTTCGGTAACATCTACAATATTTCCTCTAAAAGTTCCTAAATAGTCAAAGTCAAAGCGCGAATAATACACATCAAACGTATGCGAAAATTTTTGGTTCCATTGTCGTTTCCAAAAGCCGCTAATTCCTGTGTTTTGAATGCTTAATTGATCGCGTGATGTTTCTTCAAAAAGTTCAATTCGCGACATAAAATCCAATTCATTTTTCGTGCGCAAATTACTAATCATTATTTCGTCTTTGTCAGAAAGTTTTCCAATCAGTTTTATCGTATAATCGGTAAAGAAGAAGTTGTTTTCCGTTTCTGAGAATACGTTTTCTATGATTTCGGTGCTTTCGGTAATTTTAGTGTTCTGAAAAACACGATCGGAAAAGTTGTTATAGGTAAACGTTTCTAAGATGTCTGTAAACGCTCTACGCGCCGAAACCGTTACTCCAAAGTTTTTAGAAATGGGCACTTTTAAATACGCGTCTCCATGTGTCATATTGAATCCGAAACCTCCAGAAAGTTTTTCGGGAACTTTGGTATCTGTTTGAATGTCTATTACGCCTGAAATACGATCGCCATAACGTGTTTCCGTTCCGCTTTTATACACAGATACTTCTTCGATAACATACGGATTAAACGCAGATATCAAACCAAAAAAGTGACCGGAATGATACATTTTAATACCATCCCACAGGATTAAATTTTGATCGGGCGTTCCTCCGCGAATGAACAAGCCTGACGCCGTTTCGTTTGGACTTTGAATGCCTGGCAATAGTTGAATACTTTGCAATACATCAGGTTCTGTGAGTCCTGGAAGTATGCCTAGTTTTGAAGGCGACAACGATATGGCGCCATCAGTATTTTTGTTGATTCCTGAAGTTAGATAGTTGCTAAGTAATACTGTTCCCAAATCGTACTGATCGGCTTCAAATAGAATGGTTTCACACGGTGTTTTTTGTAAGTCTTGCGCTGTAATTCGTTGTGTTTTGTATCCTAAAAAACGAATTTCAATCGTATCTGACGGAATTGCCAAGAACAATTCAAACTTACCATTGGCGTTGGTAACGGTTCCTTTTTTTTGAGAAATATTTACCACAGAAGCTTCTACCACAGGCTGTTCGCTTTGCGCATCGAGAAGCACACCACAAATACGAATTTTACCTTCTTGTGTTTGACTTCGTATGATGTAATACCGATCGTTTACTTTTTCAAATACAATGGCAACTTGCTTTTGCAAACGTTGAATAACGGTATTAAGCGTAGCGTCTTTTACTTGTAATGTGATAATTTTATTTTCGGCAAGAGTTGCTTTGTATGAAAATTTAACATCATACGCTTTTTCTACAGCCGCAAGTACGTTGGTAAGTGGTTCTTTTTCAAAGGAGAACGTTCCATTGTTTTGAGCAAACAATGAACAAGTGATAAACAGTAAGATAACACTTAAAGTACTTCTCATAAACGTGGCGATAAAACTCCATGGTGCGATTATTTTCTTTCTTTTTAGTTTTTAAAGAAAAGGGTTATTTCGCTTCTGAAAGTATAACTGCTTTTTCGTCCTTAAAAGTATATGAAATTTCCATAGGATCAAAAACAGTTCGCAATGCAAGTTTTAAATTTTTGTGTGAAAAAGTTCCTGTAAAACGTTGCGACGTGTCTATATTTTGGAAGTTGAATTGTACGTTGTATTGATTTTGAAGTGCTTGAATGACGTGTTTTATCGGCATTTCTCGGAAATTGCTTTCGCCTTCTCTCCAAGTAGGATTGTCAATATTAAAGTCCCAAGAAGCATCATTTCCATAGATAGAAGAAAATGCGTTTCCTTGTGTTAAAATTTGTATTTGTTGTGTTTTGGAAGTCACTTTTACTTTTCCTTCATGACATTTTACTTCAAAAATAGTATCATCATGCACATGAACGTTAAATTGCGTTCCTAACACCTCAACCGTTCCCGAAGTAGTGGCAACCGTAAATTTCTCTCCTTTTTTAACTTTAAAATATGCTTCTCCTTGCAATGAAACCGTTCTGTTTTCATTCCAAGAGTTTTCATTGAATGAAAGTGTTGATTTTGCATTTAAAATCGCTTCCGAACCATCAGGCAAGCGTACTGTT
>CAZHSA010000131.1:0-9820 GCA_964535135.1 uncultured Kordia sp. | reverse complement strand
CCAAACGTCTGATCGAGTGAATTTGTGTCACATTGAGCGCAGTCGAAATGTAGCAAATTTGTATCGAGATCTACACTGAAACGTTTATTTTCAAATACTTCTCAATAGTTCTTATAGAACATTATTGGAATACTATTTTCTTTTTAATATAAAAATGACACTATAATAATACCACAACCAAACCTCAACCAACGACAAAAGCCCTTGAAGTAATTTCGGGGCTTTTTATTTTTAGTATCGTATTAGAAATCTTATTTTGCGGTATAAAACCGTACGAATGCCTTGTAAACTTCACCATTTTTTATTGCTTCTATGTTTTTCGTGTTGCTCAGTATCTGCACAAGGGTTGCGGATAGATATTGGACATAATGATTTTCGAATTCGCAATTTACATTTCGCAAACTATCCTGAAAGAAATGTGAAAGTAACTTATTCCACTTTTGAGTCACCTCGAAAATATTATAACGAACTAACAGCGCGTAAAGTACCTACAATAAAAAAACCGCGTAAACATGAATTTTACGCGGTTTTGTTTTTTTATAATACTTGAAATCACAAGTTGAAAAACAATGATTAAAAAATTTTCAATTTTTCAAATCAAAGGTTATGCTTCAATCATATCTTCTACAGAAGCCAAATAACGTTCTGCATCTAAAGCTGCCATACATCCGGTGCCGGCAGCAGTAATTGCTTGGCGGTACTCTTTATCTTGCACATCTCCAGCAGCAAATACACCTGGAATATTCGTTTTGGTAGATTTTCCTTCCGTAATCAAATATCCAGTTTCGTCCATGTCTAAAATATCTTTAAACATATCTGTATTCGGTTTGTGACCAATAGCGATAAATACTCCTGTTACAGCAATTTCGTGTTTTTCATTTGTTTGATTGTTTACAACACGAACACCATCAACTACCATCTTCCCTATTACTTCATCTAATTCCGTATTGTATAGTACTTCTAAGTTTTCAGTTGCATTTACACGATGTTGCATCGCTTTACTGGCACGCATTTCGTCTCTACGCACCAACATGGTTACTTTTCTACATAATTTCGCCAAATACGTAGCTTCTTCTGCGGCAGTATCACCACCTCCAACAACAATAACATCTTGTCCTTTGTAGAAGAATCCATCACACGTAGCACACGCAGAAACACCTCCACCAATCAAACGTTGTTCGCTTTCTAAACCTAAGTATTTAGCAGAAGCTCCTGTAGAAATAATGACGGTTTTTGCTAAAAATTCTTTTTCTTCAGCGCCATCACTAACATATACTTTGTGAATTCCTCCAGCTTCTGTAGCCAAATCAACTTTGGTAGCAATTCCAAAACGTACATCAGTTCCAAAACGAGTTGCTTGGTTTTTTAAATCTTCCATCATGGCAGTTCCGTCTGTACCGTTTGGATAGCCTGGAAAGTTATCTACTTCTGTGGTAGTTGTTAACTGTCCTCCAGGCTCCATTCCTGTATACATCACTGGATTCATGTCTGCTCTAGCGGCATAAATAGCTGCAGTATATCCTGCAGGTCCACTTCCTATAATTAAGCAATCTAATGCTGTGTTTGTATCTGACATATTCTTTTATCTAATTATTAAACGCATTTGTAACAAAAGTAGCTTTTTATCTGAATTCCTTACATAAAATTTATCAACAAAAACTATACAAGTGTTTGATATCTTTATAGAAAAAGCAATAACATGCCTAAATATGTTATTGCTTTCAATATCTACCTACGTTGTTCTCTTTGTAAAATTGAAGATACACGTATTATTCAAAAAATTAATACTTTCCTTTCGGAACGGTCAAATTACATACAACGCCGCCTTCACAATTGGTTACAATACAGGTTCCGCAGGTATCGTATGTACAATACGTAATAGATTCTATACAGGTTCCTATCGGACAGGAAATGTCTGAATTAAGTGTTCCTTTTCCCGTAACGGAATTGCTAAAATTAGAGATGGCATTTTTGCGAAGCGATAATGCTTTAAGATTTCTTTTTTTCATGGTTTCTATTTTATACTTAAGATATTAAAAATGCAGAAGACCCTGTTCCTCATTAAGAAAAATATAAGAAAATTACGAAGCTATTCATCAGATTTCCATCACTTTGACACAAAAAAAAGCAATACCATATAAAATACGCTATTGCTTTTTGTACTATGTATATCTTGTTTTTTACACAATTCTGCTTGCCATGCTTACCAAAAAATTAACACCGTTGTCAATATTGGCAATCGCATCAGCTTTGGCTGTATTGGAAGCTGCCGCAGCATTGATTTCTTTCAATACTTTCACCGCATTTTCATTACTTATTTCACTCTCTTTGATGAATTGATCTATTTCTTTGATACTGATGCGCGTTAGACTCGCAATGGTCGTTTGAAATTCTGTATCCGTTTGTTTTCCTGCTTGTTCTGCTAAGTTATCCCAATCTATTCCGCTCATGTCTTTCTATTTTAATTTTTTGCTTTAATTGCTGATTCTATATTCAAAAGTTTGTTAAAGCCATTTCCTGTTTTAACTAATAAACTGTCTAAGTGACTCTGTATTTTGCCTACGTTGATGTTTGTACCTGTCAAATTTTGAATTTCCTGTAGGGTATTTGCTTCAGATTGTTTCAGCTTTACTGCCGATGTAATAAGGTTTTGCAACGTTGAACTTGCTTGTTGATAATTTGCATAACTGTTATTTAACGACGTTATCATTTCGTTTCGTTGTGTATCTAGCAAGCCTTGTAGAGAATCACGCTTTCTGTTGATAACTGGCATGACGCTTTTTAGAATATTTCCCAACTCCGAACTTACATCAACACCAGCTGGTATTTTCGATTCAAAATTTTTCACATACGTGGGAATGTATTGATTGTTGATAAAATCGTTCACCTTCTCTTTTCGTTCATCAAATAACCTATTGACCAAAGCAATATTTAGCTGATGCATCGAATTTGCCTCCGAAATAACTTCCTGCGACAGCGTTGCCGTAGATGCCGGAATGGACGCACAGGCTACTAAACTTGTGGCAATGAAGACGGTTAGTATACTTTTTATGAGTAATTTCATGTGTGATTGTGTTTTAAAATTAGTTGTCATCTGATGTAAAGACGGCTTTTATTTTATTGATTATTCCTTGTAATACTGTAAAAATTGCATCTGAAGAAAATCCACCTACAAGTGCCAAAACACAACTATTAAAAACGGTGAGACTTTTTCCGCCATTATAAGTTGCTACGATTTCTGAAAGAATCAATCCAGACATAATTCCCAGTACAATCAAACCTACATAATAAATGGATTGCTCTGGCATTAAAGTTCCTTTTTGAATGCCTTCACTTACACTTTTCAGCAAATAAAAGACAACTCCTAAACCTGATGTTGCACATAAAAATAATAAATTAAGAAACAAAGGTGTTCCATCATTGTCTAATACACCTTTTGCTAGTGAAGCATTGTCCACTTGATCAGACAAAGACGTTCCTATAAAAAGTGCTAAAAACACTAATGCCAATATGATTAAGTTTCGAATGATTGGCAATTTGCTAAATATAGTTCTACTATTGTCTCTTGCATTTAGTGTTCTTAAATACTTGATTGATTTGGGTGTGGCAGGAGCAACATTTTTTGCCAGAATGTTGTGCGCATTAATTAAATCGTCCAAATTATTACTTTCTATCAAAGGATTCAATTCCGTATTAATCACCTTTCCATTTCGCATCGCAAATGACAGCATGTTTTCCAACTCTTCCTTGATTTCATTCATGAGTTTGTCTGAAACTCCTTTGTGAACACCTTTTGGCGCCAATTTACCAGGCGTTGTAGCGGTTGCTTTCTGAGTTTGGATAGTTTTTTTGGGTTGCTCCTCGTTTTGCTGAGGCGCTTCAGTTTTAGGGTCCGTAGTCGACATTGTATATGGTTTTAGTCAGTTTTACCAAACTTACAATATTAAACGCGTATTTGAAAGGATAAAAAATACGCGTTTTAAAATCAAGGGTTTGTACGTAGTTTGGAGGTTGGGTCTTAGATCTTAGGTCTTAAACATTAGAAACATTTGTCGTTCCTGCGAAGGTAGGAATCCATTAGACTTCTTAGATTTTGCCATATCCAACTCAATAGGAGCGTAGCAAGTTGTTTCTTGCAAAAATATAACGTTCTTTGGTGTTCGATTCAAAAACTAAAACCTAACACCAAAGACCTAAAAATCCAATCCTACTCAAACTTCAAATACTTAATTAAATCTACTTTGGTAGCGTTAAACGCTTTGATGCCCACAACTACAAATACAAGTAATAGTAAAATGATAGGCGCTACCATAAATGGCCACCAAGGCATGTCAATTCGGTAAGCAAAGTTGTCTAACCAATTTTGCATTAAATAGTACGCAATTGGCAAAAGAATGATGACCGCAATGCCCGTAATTTTGATAAAACTCTTTACGAGTTGCACAATGATTTCTTTGACAGATGCGCCTAAGGTTTTACGAATAGCGACTTCTTTTAATCGTTGTTGAATAGTTAAGGTTGCCAACGCGAATAAACCTAATAAGGCAATAAAAATCACCACTAATGTGAGCATAAAAAAGAGCGTTTGTTGCTTTTTATAAATGTCATGTGTTTTGCTGTAAAATTTGTCTAAATAGTAGAATGAAAACGGGTATCCAGGTTCCAGTTCGGTCGTCCAGAAACGTTCAATTTCTGCCAAAGCTTCTTCTCTTTTCCCTTCTTTTATTTTAAATTGCACTGTACTCATAGCGCCACGAACCCAGTTAAAACCTGTGTAGTACATAAAGAACGCTGGACGAATTTCTTTGTCTAAACCTTCTAAGTGATAATCTTTAACTACACCTACTACATTGAATTTTTTACCATTAATTTCTACTTCTTTATGAAGTGGATCATTGGCAATTCCTAAGCGTTTTACTGCTGTTTCGTTAAATATGACGCTGTTAATGGTGTCGGAAGCAAAGTCTTTGGAGAAGTAACGTCCTTTGGCCAGTTTGGTGTTGATCATTTCTAAATGTCCAAAATCGAGCGGAATAAATTTTATATCAACAACCATGTCTTTGTGCGTAACGTCTAATGAAATATCATTGTCTTCACCAGGTACTAAAAACGTAGAAGTAATGTCTTCAATATTTGGATTGTTCTGAAATACATTTTTGATCAAGTTGTATTGTTTGCTTCTACTTGTTTGCGAATCATTAAAGTCTACCACTAAGATTTCTTCCCCCGAAAACCCTAAATCTTTTGAGCTCATATAATCTACTTGCGCATACACAACCAATCCGCCAATAAAGAAAAATCCTGAAATGACAAATTGTAAACCTAACATTACATTTCGCACTAAAATCATGCTGCCACTTCTAGAAAAGTTACCTTTTAACACAAGAATTGTTTTAAAGTTAGACACATATAAAGCCGTGATAAAACCAATGATTGCCGAAATTCCGATGGCTAAACCGATTACTTGTAAAATGATGGTGGTGTCACTTAACACAAGATTTTTATTGATAAACGCATTAAAAACGGGCAATAGCAATTCTACAATAATTAATGCTAGAAAAACGGCAATAATTCCTTGTACTACAATTTCTAACACAAACTGCAATTGCAACCCAAGTTTAGAAACGCCCAACGTTTTCTTTACACCAACTTCTTTGGCGCGTTGACTCGCAGAAGCTACAGACAGATTGATGAAGTTAATGCTGGAAATCACGATAATTAAAATAGATAAACTTAGCATAATTAGGAGTAATAAATAGTTTCCTTTTCCTTCAATCATGCCTTCATCTCCTTGTCCATGTAAGCGTAAATCTGCTAATTTTTCTAATATTGGATACGACCCTTGCATAGACACATAATCAGCTACCGTTATTCCTTGTTCGGCAGCTTCTTTGTTGTAATATTTATCTACATAAACATCGTAAATTTTCTTTTCAACCGAAGCCAAATCTGTGCCTTTTGGAATTTTATAAAAGGTGAATATTCCGTAACCGCCCCAATTATTATTTGTGCTAATTGGTCTGTGCAATAGTGCATTTGGCATGTATACCGAAGGTTTTTTTAGTTCGTATACACCTGTGACGATATAATCTTTTTTCCCGTATTTGATTGTTTTTCCAATAGATTCTTTCTCTCCAAACAACTGCTTTTCCAAATCTGTAGACAAAGCAATGGCAGTTTTGGTTGCTAAAATACTTTTTGAATCTCCTTTTACAATTGTATGCGGAAAGAATTCAAAGAAATTTGCGTTAGCTCGTCCAATTTTGGTTTCATACACCGATTTGTCTTTATAACGTAGTATTTGACTGTTGTACCCCGAGTTTATAGAACAATAATCCGTTATCTCAGGAATAATTTCTTTAACGGCTTCTCCTTCTGGATCGGTGGTACTGTCGTAAATTTGTCCATCACCCCATTTGTGTGCTACTTTATATACAATGTCCTTTTGTGTGTTCCACTGATCATAACTTTTTTCGTTGTTATAGTACAACAATACAATGATTAAGCCTACCAATCCGAGTGTTAAACCACTAATGTTGATTGTGGTATTTAACCAATTCTTTTTACTATTTCTAAAGAATAATTTCAGCCAAGTTTTTACCATCTTATTCGAATTTTAAGTATTTGATTAAATCAATTTTTGTGGCATTGAATGCCTTTACACCTACTACAACAAAAACGAGAATGAGCAGTATGACAGGTGTTACAATGTATGGCCAAAGTGGCATATCAATTCGATATACAAAATTATCGAGCCAGCCTTGCATAAAGTAATAGGATATGGGTAGCAAAACAACTACAGCAATGATGGTAATTTTTAAGAAGCTTTTTACTAGCTGAAACATAATTTCTTTGACAGAAGCGCCAAGCGTTTTGCGAATAGCAACTTCTTTTAAACGCTGCTGAATGGTTAAGGTTGCCAGCGCAAATAATCCTAGTAACGAAATGATGATGACAATGGTAGAAAGAATTAAAAACATGGTTTGCTGCTTTTCATACTTTTCATATGTTTCGGCAAAATGCGCGTCTAAAAACTTATAATTGAATGGATACTTGTCATCCACATTTTCTATCCAAAATTCTTCGATGTCAGCAATGGTTTGTGAAATATTTTCAGGTTTGATCTTAAACTGTATAGCACTCAGCCATTTTTTTGTCATCGGAAACGTTTTCCAATGGATTAAAAACATAGGATCTATTTTTACATCAAAACCGTCAAAGTGATAATCTTGAATCATTCCAATGACTTCAAATTTACGTTCATCTTCATCGGGTTGCCAACCAAGATTCACTTCTTTTCCTATTGGATCGTTGTAAATACCTAAGCGTTTCGCCGCTGTTTCATTCAGCATGATTGTTGAAATTGTATCAGACGCAAATTTTTCCGAAAACGTTCGCCCTTTTAGCAAATTGAGCTGTGCAAAATCTATATAATTATGATCAATCGTATTTGATGCCGTATTGAACGATTCGTCTCCATAACGAAGACTCGTTCCGTTTAAATTTCCATCGCCAGGCACAAACATACTTGAAGATATTTCTGTAATATTTTCATGATGAATCATGCTACTTTTTAACAGCTCATACTTTTTATATTCGTCTTCAATATTGTAGACAGCTACCACCAGCGTTTGCGCTTTTTCAAAACCTAAATCTTTATGAATCATAAACGCCATTTGATTGTAAATAACCAACACGCCAATTAAAAAGAACCCAGAAATTAAAAATTGCAACCCTAGCATGACGTTTCTAGCAATAATTCCTTTTTTACTGCGTGAAAAGTTTCCTTTTAAGACTTCAACAGTTTTAAAATTAGCTAAGTACAATGCAGGAATACTTCCAACAGTAATTGAAGTAGCGATGGCAATACCAATCAATTTTAATAAAATTCCTCCGTTGGTCAAGCGTATATTCTTGTCCATAAATTGATTAAAATATGGTAAAACAAATTCTACTAAAATCAACGCAAATAAAAGTGCTATAAATCCTTGTAACACAATTTCAAAAACATATTGAAAAATGAGTTGTTTTTTGGACAATCCAAGCGTTTTCTTTACACCAACTTCTTTGGCGCGCTGACTTGCAGAAGCCGTTGATAAGTTGATAAAATTCACACAAGAAATAATGATTAATAAGATAGATAAGCCTAGTAATACTAATAATAACTGATAGTTTCCTTTGCCGCCCGGACCTGCATGATTGGCTTTATGGTGTAACCGAATGGTGCTCAACTGTTCTAACAATACTTCTATGATGCCATACTTTTCTTTGACTTCTTCCAAAGTCATGTTATTTTTTGCCAATTGTGGCTTTACATTTCGTTCAATGATGACATTGTTCATTTTTTGTCGAACTTCATCTATATTGGCGTCTTTGGTAATTTTACAAAAGAGTTCATTTTGAAAGTTTCCCCAGTGCAATTCGAAAGGTTTGCTAAACTGCATCAACAATTCAGACTCGTAATGACTGTTTCCTGGAACTTCATACACACAAGTAATGATATGATCATTGCCATCAATTTTTACCATTTCGCCTATAGGACTTTTGTTTCCGTAAAGTTTTTTCGCAAATTCTTTTGACAGCGCAATATGAGTTCGGTTTTCAGCAAATTTTGCAGTATTTCCTTCTATAATTGTGAATGGGAAAAAGTCGAAAAAATTTGGTTCCGTTTGCGTCATTTTCTCCGTGTACACTTTCGTTTCTCCATTGAGCAATACACGACTTCTGTAAAATGGAGAAACCAATACTGTTTCTTCTACTTCTGGAATATCGCTTTTAAAAAGGATCGCTTCCGCAGAGGTACTAGAGAACCAAATTCCATTATTTCTGGATGTGTTGGCTACTCTGTAAATTTCGTTTTTATTAGGGTTCCAGTCATTATAACTGAGTTCATCATTAAAGTATAATAATACAATGAGTAAACCTGCAAAACCCAGTGTTAAGCCTGAAATATTCACGACTAAATTGAGCCAGTTTTTTTTACTATTTCTAAAAAATATTTTAATCCAAGTTTGTAACATAACGTTCGTTTTTTGATTGATGAATGATTGTTTTTGTTACTGAACTAAGACGTCAATATCACGTGTATTTGTTTTCTCTGAAATGATTTCGCCATCTTTCATCATCACAATTCTGCTTGAAAATTGTGCATCATACGAAGAATGCGTCACCATGATAATTGTGGCTCCAGAAGCATGCAATTCCGCCAATAATTCCATGACTTCATTACCATTTTTACTGTCCAAGTTTCCTGTTGGCTCATCTGCCAAGATTAACTTCGGATTCGTCACCAACGCTCTTGCTACGGCTACACGTTGTTGTTGTCCACCAGACAATTGTAGCGGAAAATGTTTTGCTCTGTGTGCAATTCCGACACGTGCTAAAATTTCATTGACGCGTTTTTTGCGTTCGCCCGAAGGTACTTTGTTGTAAATAAGCGGCAACTCTACATTTTCATATACTGAAAGTTCGTCGATCAAGTTGAAATTTTGAAACACGAATCCAATATTTGCTTTGCGCACCAAGGCACGTTGCTTCTCCGAATATTTTGAAACTTCCTCTTTTGCAAATTGGTAACTTCCAGAAGTTGGCGCATCTAGCAATCCGATGATATTTAATAAGGTAGATTTTCCACAACCTGAAGTTCCCATAATAGAGACAAATTCGCCTTCTTTCACGGTTAAATTCAATTTGTGAAGCGCTGTCGTTTCTACTTCTTCCGTTCTGTATACTTTCGTTAAATCTGTTAGTGTAATCATTATTTTGTTATTTTTTATGTTCGTTTTTTGTTGATTTGTTGATTTGTCGATTTGTCGATTTG
>CAZHSA010000130.1:0-9834 GCA_964535135.1 uncultured Kordia sp. | reverse complement strand
AAACTACGCAAACTTACGCTCAATAATTTCCATAAAACGTGTTTCGTATTCTTCTTTGCCTGTCCAATTATTATAATCAGGTTTAATCATGTTGTAAATAAAGTCTTTGGCTTCCGTTTCACTTTCAATCGTATTCAGTTGAGAAATCACGCGATTGTAATCTTCTTGATTGCCATCAAATAAATGTTTGGTAAAAGCAATTCGATCATTCAAACCAATAGAAATTCCCGTATTCAATCGGTCATTCAATGATTTTGGCTTCGTTTCTTTCTTTACCTCTTGTACCTCAACAGCAGCTTTCACTTCTTTCGTTACCGTTTCAACTGCTTTTGGAGTTGCCACAGATTTTTCTGCTTCTTCACTTTTTACAAAAGTAGGTTGTGGTAAAACATCTGCTAAAATATCTTCCAACGTTTCACGCTTTGGTTCTGAGGTTGTTTCTTCGGCTACAACGGTATCTTCTTCGGCATCTTCTGGCATTTCGGCAACCATATTCTTAATGGTTTCCATCAAAGGTGCTACCAATTCGTCTTGCTCAGGATCTTCACTTACCAAATGATGTCTGGTGAAAGAATCATCTTCAGCGTTTTGCTCTACTTTATCGTGGTTGTATACATTTTCTAAGGTTTGGAAAAAAGAAGAATCTGCATAATCAGGTACAGTATCTTTAAATTGTTCTTCAAAAAACAACAGAACAGACAACTTTTCAAAAACTTCTTTCGCTTCTTTATGTAATGCAACTACATCTTCTTTACCTTTTAATTTTAAGATTCGATGCGCGATACTTACTAAATCTCCTTCTAATTTTTTCTTCATAATTTTTAAACTAATGTCGTTGTATAACCTTTGATTTTTTAATAAATTTGTTCACCTTTACAAAAACGAGTATAAATTCGTTTTCGACTTGAAAATTACAAAATGTTTCTCGAAAATACAGTAAATCATAAAGAACAATTTGGTTGGATTGAAGTTATTTGTGGTTCCATGTTCTCTGGAAAAACAGAAGAACTGATCCGAAGACTCAAAAGAGCCCAATTTGCAAAGCAAAAAGTGGAAATCTTCAAACCTGCTGTTGATGTTCGTTATGACGAGGAAATGGTGGTTTCTCATGATGCAAACGAAATTCGCTCAACACCTGTTCCCGCTGCCGCCAACATACGATTATTAGCCGACAATTGCGATGTTGTAGGAATCGACGAAGCACAATTTTTTGACGATGGTATCATTGCTGTTTGTAATGATTTAGCAAACAAAGGTATTCGCGTAATTGTTGCTGGTTTAGACATGGATTTTAAAGGAAATCCCTTTGGGCCAATGCCTTCCCTAATGGCAACAGCTGAGTATGTTACCAAAGTACATGCTGTTTGCACACGAACAGGAAACCTTGCACAATACAGTTTTAGAAAATCCAAAAGCGACGATCTGGTCTTGCTAGGAGAAACTGATGAATACGAACCATTAAGCCGCGGCGCTTATTATAAAGCAATGCTCAAAGAATCAGTGAAAGAGATTGAAGTTGATGATGCGGAAGAAATCATTCCAAAACAACAACCTGACAATTAACTACCATAATGCTACACATTCAAGAATCTGTTTTAGAAATTAATTTTAAAGCGCTCCAACAAAATTTCGAATTCTTAAAATCAAAAACCAACACAGGCACTAAAATTTTAGCAGTCGTCAAAGCATACGGATACGGAAGCGATGCCATAGAAATTGCAAAGTTTCTTCAAGACGAATTGAATGTTGACTATTTTGCCGTTGCCTACATTCGTGAAGGTGCTTATTTGCGCGCCGCAGGAATTACCACGCCCATTTTGGTATTGCATCCGCAAATTGTAAACTTAAAACACGCTATTGCATACAACTTAGAACCCAGCTTATACAATGATCGCGTTTTTACAGCCTTTGCCAAAGAAGCCGCCAAACAAGGAAAAAAAGACTATCCAGTTCATATAAAATTTAACACAGGACTCAATCGTTTGGGCTTTTTTCACACGGATACCGATTTTGTCATTAAAAAGTTAAAAACGCTATCGCAGATAAAAGCAGTTTCTATTTTATCGCATATGGCCGCTTCAGAAGATCCTAACGAAAAAGAATTTACACTAAATCAAATACAACTCTTTAAAGAGATTAGTGAAGCGTTTGAAAAAGGATTAAACTACAAACCAATGTTACACATGACCAATACTTCGGGGATTTTAAACTATCCAGAAGCACATTTTGACATGGTGCGTACTGGAATTGGCTTATATGGCTTTGGAAACGATCCTAAATATGACAAATACTTACAACCTGTTGCTTCGTTAAAGTCGGTCATTTCTCAAATACATCGCATTGAAAAAGGAGAAAGCGTAGGTTACAATCGTGCTTTTATTGCAGACGATTATACGACTATTGCTACGATTCCGCTAGGACATGCAGACGGAATTAGTAGACAATTTGGAAATGGTGTTGGCAGTGTTATGATCAACGGAAAATCTGCTCCGATCGTTGGAAATGTATGTATGGATATGATTATGGTAAACATTACAGAAATTCGCTGTAACGAAGGTGATGAAGTCATTATTTTTGGAGAAGGACAAAATGCCGAAATATTCGGAAAAAAAATAAATACCATCTCGTATGAGATCCTTACAGCAGTATCTCAACGGGTAAAACGTGTATTTCTTCGGTAATTTGAACAGAAGTTTATTTCAACAGATTGAAAACTAGCATAATTTTTACTACTTTTAAATTTAATAATAACTAACAATCAAACATTATGTTAAAAGAATTTAAAGAATTTATTACTGGCGGAAACGTTATTGAATTTGCAGTAGCCGTAATTATGGCAGGTGCTATTGGTGCAGTAGTTACTGGATTTGTAAACAATATTGTAATGCCAGTTGTTGGATACTTTACGGGTGGAACAGACTTTGCTGACAAAAAAATAATTTTAACTGAAGCTGTAAAAGATGCAGAAGGAAAGATTATTACAGCAGAAAACGCTATTATGTGGGGAACTTGGGTGAACACTATTGTAAACTTAATCATTGTAGGTTTAGTAATGTTCATTATTGTAAAAGCATATAATAAATCTAAGAAGAAAAAAGAAGAAGCTCCAGCTGCTCCAGCAGGACCAACACAAGAAGAACTTTTAGGAGAAATCAGAGACTTATTGAAAAAATAATAATTCTCAACATACTATATAAAAAGCCACTCTTTACGGAGTGGCTTTTGTTTTAAATATAACTTTTTGTGAAATTTTTGATATTTGCAAAATTTTATAGCTTTTGCCTAGTATTTATTACTAATTTTACAAAACTAAACACTATTGAAAATATACTTTACCTGTGTTTAGAGAAACAGATATAAAGACTTTAAAAAAATACAAATGAAAGTAGCAGTTGTCGGTGCAACAGGAATGGTAGGAACGGTTATGTTGAAAGTACTATCAGAACAAAAATTTCCTGTAACCACATTAATTCCTGTAGCTTCTGAAAGATCTATTGGAAAAGAAATTACGTATGAAGGAAATGCGTATCCTATTGTAAGCATGCAAGATGCCATCAATGCCAAACCAGATATCGCATTGTTTTCTGCGGGCGGAAACACTTCGCTAGAATGGGCTCCAAAATTTGAAGCGGTTGGTACTACGGTTATTGATAATTCTTCCGCTTGGCGAATGGATGAAACCAAAAAATTAGTCGTGCCAGAAATTAATGCCAATCAATTGACTGCTTCCGATAAAATTATTGCCAATCCTAACTGTTCTACCATTCAAATGGTGGTAGCATTAGCGCCATTACACAGAAAATACAGAATTAAGCGTATTGTAGTTTCTACCTATCAATCCATTACAGGAACTGGTGTAAAAGCAGTTCGACAGTTAGAAAGTGAATACGCAGGCGAAAAAGGAGAAATGGCATATCCGTATCCAATTCATAGAAATGCACTGCCACACTGTGATGTTTTTGTAGAAAATGGTTACACAAAAGAGGAAGTAAAATTAGTAAATGAAACGAAGAAAATCTTAGATGATAACACTATTGCTATTACGGCAACTGCGATTCGTATTCCTGTAGTTGGCGGACATTCTGAAAGTGTAAACGTTGAGTTTGAAAATGACTTTGATGTAGATGAAGTTCGCAAAATACTACACGAATCGCCAGGAATTGTAGTGCAAGACAATCCTGATGTAAATGTATATCCGATGCCAATTTATGCCGAAGGAAAAGACGATGTTTTTGTCGGAAGAATTCGTCGTGATGGTTCGCAACCAAATTCACTCAACATGTGGATTGTTTCAGATAATTTACGCAAAGGAGCTGCCACCAATGCGGTTCAAATTGCACAGCATCTTGTAGATCATCAATTGGTATAAATCACACAACATACAAGGAAAGACACTTCGCTCATTGAAGTGTCTTTTTTTTATACAAAAAACTGAAAATTAATCAGTTAAATCATCTTTATAGAAGTTCTTGTTGTCGAAAATAGTTGGTAAATACGCTATCTTTTTTATATCTTAAGTGTACACTAACACAAAATTCTACACCTATGAACTCCAACTTCACCAAAATTATCCGTTTCGTATTAGGTATTATTCTCATCGTATTTGGCGCTAACAAACTCCTTATGATTTTTATGGAATCTGGCTTTTTACCACAACCTGTGTTGCCTGAAAATGCTGGGAAATTCATGACATCTCTTGGCGCTACAGGATACATTCTCCCTATTGTCGGCGCTTTAGAAGTATACGTGGGCGTCTTACTCATTCTTAAAAAATGGGTACCTTTTGCATTGATCTTATTAGCACCAATATCTGTAAATATTTTACTGTTTCATTTCTTCTTAGACTTATCTGGCGGAATGATTGGTGCCTTAGTCGTTGCCACGTTAAATGGCGTTCTCATTTACAAACATTGGTCACAATTTAAACCCTTATTCTATTAATAAATAGAAAACAACTAAAACGAACAGTATAGAAAATAACTTCTTACTTTTCTTATCAGCACACTACAAAAATCTTAGCATTTTGTTAAAAGCCACTTCCAATGAACCGAAGTGGTTTTTTTATCCTAAATTTGAAACAAACCAATCTTTGTGTATAAACCGATTTGCTTCTCACTAGATTTGCGACCAGCACCATGAACTTCTTGCAAATTCGATGCAACACAAAAAAATTAAACATAAACACTAATGAAACACTTGTTAAAAATTAGTTTTCTTGCAATACTTTTCTTCTCTTGCGAGAAAGAACCCGAAAAAAAACCCATACTAGTGACGTACCCAGAAACACAACAAAAGGAAGTGGTTGACACGTATTTTGAGACCGAAGTAAAAGATCCGTATCGTTGGCTTGAAGACGATCGTTCTAAAGAAACAGAAGCTTGGGTAAAAGATCAAAACAAAACCACGTTTGACTATTTAGACAAAATTCCATTCAGAGAAGCGTTAAAAAAACGCTACGAGAAATTGTTTAACTACGAAAAAATAGGTGCGCCTTTTAAAAGAGGTGAATACACCTATTTTTATAAAAATGATGGACTGCAAAATCAATATGTAATCTACCGACAAAAAGGAGACGGAGAAGCAGAAGTATTTTTAGATCCAAATAAATTTACAGAAGATGGCACTGTTTCTATGGGAAGCGGATTAAATTTCTCTGACGACAAAAAAACAGTAGCATATTCTATCTCGGAAGGTGGAAGCGACTGGCGAAAAGTTGTCATCATGGATGTAGCTTCTAAAAAAGTAATTGAAGACACACTTGTAGATATTAAATTCTCAGGGATTTCATGGAAAAAGAACGACGGTTTCTACTATTCAAGTTATGACAAACCAAAAGGAAGTGAATTATCTGCTAAAACCGATCAACACAAATTATACTATCACAAATTAGGAACACCTCAAAAAGAAGATCAAGTTATTTACGGAGCAACTCCGGAAGAAAAGCATCGATATGTTGGTGGTGGTGTTACAGAAGATGACAACTATTTAGTCATCTATCCAAGAACCTCAACATCTGGAACTAAGTTGTTGATGAAAGATTTGTCGAAACCAAATAGTAAAATGATTACTATTTTAGATCATACTGACACCGATTCATATATCATAGAAAATGTAGGTTCCAAACTGTACATCATGACCAATATGAACGCGCCTAATCAAAAAGTAGTAACGGTAGATGCGTCTGATCCTTCTCCAGAAAACTGGGTAGATTTTATTCCAGAAACTGAAAACGTACTCAGCGTCTCTACAGGTTCAGGGTATTTCTTTGCAACGTATATGGTAGATGCAGTTTCAAAAGTATTACAGTACGATTATGACGGAAAACTAGTGCGCGAAGTAAAATTACCAGGCGTGGGAAGTGCTGGTGGATTTAGTGGTGAAAAAGAAGATGAAATATTATACTATTCCTTCTCCAACTACAAAACGCCAGGAACGACTTATACTTTCAATCCAAAAGATGGAACTTCAAAAGTGTACAGAAAACCAGGTATTGACTTCAATCCAGACGAATACGAAAGCAATCAAATATTCTATACTTCCAAAGATGGAACAAAAGTGCCAATGATCATCACCCATAAAAAAGGGATCAAAATGGATGGTAAAAATCCAACTATCTTATACGGTTACGGCGGATTCAACATTTCATTAACTCCTTCCTTCAGTGTAGCAAACGTGGTTTGGATGGAACAAGGCGGAATTTACGCAGTAGCAAACCTTCGTGGTGGTGGCGAATACGGAAAAGATTGGCACAATGCAGGAACGAAAATGCAAAAGCAAAATGTATTTGACGATTTTATCGCTGCGGCGGAATATTTAATCGCGGAAAAATATACGTCAAGTGATTTCTTGGCCATTCGTGGAGGCTCTAACGGCGGATTGTTAGTTGGTGCAACCATGACGCAACGCCCAGATTTGGTAAAAGTTGCCTTGCCAGCCGTTGGTGTATTAGACATGTTGCGTTACCACAAATTTACCGCAGGTGCAGGTTGGGCGTACGATTACGGAACAGCTGACGACAGTAAAGAAATGTTTGAATACCTAAAAGGCTATTCGCCAGTACACAATGTAAAAGAAGGTGTAAAATATCCTGCAACGATGGTTACTACGGGAGATCATGATGATCGTGTAGTACCAGCACATAGTTTTAAATTTGCAGCCGAATTACAGGCAAAGCAAGCAGGAAACAATCCAACTATTATTCGTATTGAAACAGATGCGGGACATGGCGCAGGAACACCAATTTCCAAAACCATTGAGCAATATGCAGACATTTATGGCTTTACGTTGTTCAACATGGGCTTTACGGAATTGCCAAACAAAGCTGTATTGGAAGAGTTTAAGAATTAGTGAAACTCAGCTTTAAGAAATCCGAAGGATGCGCTTAAAACTGTAAGTTGAACTAATCCCGCTGCAGAGCGGGATCTAAAAACGCAGCTTTAAATAATCTCTATAGAGTTATCTTAGAGCAATGAAAAATAGAAAAACCGCCAAATTGAACTTCAGTTTGGCGGTTTTGTTTTGATCGAATTTCTTAATATCATTTCTCACCAGTTGCGGAATCCACTTTAAAACGCAACCTATTTTTTTATTTAATAAGCATTTCTCAATTTTTAATGAATCTGTATAAAATTACTATCTTTGAGTATAAAGTTTTCGTTATGGACTTGCAATTGGAAAAATACAAATTGATGGAATGGTTGGTAAGTTTGAAAGACGAATCAATCATTCACAAATTAAAAGAAATTAAAGAAACGAATCAATCAGAATATACTATTTCTGAAGCTGAACAATTATTCATTGAAGCTGGTTTAAAAGATATTGATGAAGGAAATATTTTTACACATCAGCAAGTCATGGAAGAAATTAGTAAAAAGTATGGAATTTAGTGGATGGAAATTATTTGGTCAAAACTTGCAAAAATTACATACATAGAAATTCTTGAAAATCTTATTCAAAGGTGGACAAAAAGGGAAATTAAAAATTTTCATAATTTAACTAATCAGACACTAAAAAATATTCAAGAAAATAAAATTGAGCATCCAGTTATAAAAGATACTCTTGAAGTGCAAAAGTGTATCATTCATAAAAATGTTTCTTTATTCTACAAAAAGGATAAAACAGCTAATAAAATTTATCTTATTACTTTTTTTAATAATAAAATGAATCCTGAAACGTTGAAAAAATTACTAGAAATATAAAAACGTTGTCATTCCGCAACAAGTGCGGAATCCATTTTGAAACAACAGAAATTTCAATCTGTCCACAAACGACCTCAAAAAAAGTCCTAAATCTTGACTCTTGATTCTAGATTCTAGATTCTTTTCCATATCAACAATTATCTCCGTATTTTTGCAGTTCTAAAAAATTGCCATGCTCAACGTTCAACAGGTTTCCTTCTCATATTTGGAAAACACGCCGATTTTAAAAGACATTTCTTTTAAAATTCCAAAAGGTGCGCATGTCTCGATTATTGGCGAAAGTGGTTGCGGAAAAAGCACCTTGCTCAAATTGTTGTATGGTTTGTATGATGTAAATGAAGGTGAAATTTTTTGGAATGAAGAACCAATCTTAGGGCCAAAATACAACTTAGTACCAGGTTTTGAACGCATGAAATACGTGGCACAAGATTTCGATTTGATGCCGTACACAACTGTTGCAGAAAACATTGGAACCTTCCTGTCTAATTTCTATCCTGATGAAAAGCAACAACGCATTGACGAACTCTTGGAAATGGTAGAAATGACCGCTTTCGCGAATGTAAAAGCAAAACTACTCAGTGGCGGACAACAACAACGCGTTGCCTTAGCCAAAGCCTTAGCACGCGAACCCGAAGTGTTATTATTGGATGAACCATTCAGTCATATTGATAACTTTAGAAAAAACGCATTACGTAGAAATCTGTTCAGCTATCTCAAAAAAGAAAACATTACTTGCATTGTCGCCACACACGATCGAACGGATGCGTTGGCATTTGCAGATACCACGATTGTCTTAAAAAAAGGCGAACTCATCGCGCAAAGCGATTCACAAGAAATCTACAAAAATCCTCCAAACAAATACGTGGCTTCACTATTCGGTGAAGTAAATGAATTGCCTTCAAGTTTATTTCCAGCAATTAAAACAGAAAGTGAAACCATTTTAGTCTATCCGCACCAACTCAAAATATCAGAAGCTTCCGATTTTAAAGTGGTTGTACAACAAAGCTACTTTAAAGGCAGTCATTATTTGGTGTTGGGGAAATATGAAAATACAGTGCTGTTTTTTGAGAGTTTGGAAGAATTGGAGAATGGTTTTGAGGTTGGGTTGGAAATCCTATAATTCGTAAATCAAAAGTCTAAAATCATAAATAATCCCATCTAAAAGGTAGGACAAAAGTGTGTAGAGTTGTTTTATATAGTGAGTAACTCACTAAAAATCAAATATAACCTGCATTATTTTTGTTATATTAGTGCTCTAACTAAACTAAAACATGATTAAAAGACTACGTAAAATTGCTATGATAGCAATACTTTCTGCTATTGTATTTTCTTGTTCCGATGATAACGATCCAGCCAATCCTGAGCCAGATCCGCCGATTGCTATGGATGATGATTATATACCAATTCCTGTTTCCCCAGTAGTATTAGACATGGATGCATTTCCTTTCAATACACTATCAGAATACAACTTTTTTGAAGGCGACATAAAGGAACAAAATCCCGTATTAGGCGTCATTCCATATGAGCCGATTTCTACACTGTTTACCGACTATGCAAAAAAGAAACGCTTCATTTGGATGCCAAGCGACGTACAAGCAACCTATGCTGCGGATACCGAATTAATAAACATGCCTGT
>CAZHSA010000129.1:0-9858 GCA_964535135.1 uncultured Kordia sp. | reverse complement strand
AAAAAAGTCACAGAAGTTTGTATTTTGCAATACAGAAAATTTATATATGCAGCCAATTCACATTTTACTACTGATTGCCGGATATTTTGGCGTCCTGATTTTAATCTCCTATTTCACAGGAAAAGACGACAGCAACGAAACGTTTTTTAAAGCGTCGCGAAAATCGCCTTGGTATGTGGTGGCTTTTGGAATGATTGGCGCGTCACTTTCGGGCGTTACATTTATTTCCGTGCCAGGTTGGGTTGATAATGCACGGTTTGGCTATATGCAAGTCGTATTTGGCTATTTGGTTGGGTATTTTATTATAGCATATGTATTGATGCCTATTTATTATCGCTTGAATGTGACTTCGATTTATCAATATTTGGAAGATCGTTTTGGCGAAGTCAGTTATAAAACAGGCGCTTTTTTCTTTTTGATTTCCCGAATTTTGGGCGCATCCTTTCGGTTGTATTTGGTTGCGATTGTACTGCAACGCTTTGTGTTTGACCAATATGGAATTCCGTTTGCCGTTACCGTAATCCTTTCTATTCTGTTGATTTGGTTGTATACCTTTCGCGGCGGAATTAAAACAATTGTTTGGACAGATACCTTACAAACCTTATTTATGCTCATTGCGGTTGGTGTTGCCATTTATTTGATTTTAGGGAATTTAGACATGAGTTTTGGTGAACTTTTGTCCTCTGAAAGTTTAGACCAATACGATCAGATTTTCTTTACGGATAATTGGCTTGCCAAAAATTATTTTCTGAAATCATTTATTGGAGGATTGTTGATTGCAGTGTGTATGACAGGATTGGATCAAGATATGATGCAGAAGAATTTAACCTGTAAAACGCTCGGCGATGCACAAAAAAATATGGTTTCGTTTAGCATTGTACTGATTGTAGTGAATTTTATCTTTTTGCTTTTAGGCGCCTTATTATTTATGTATGCTGCCAAAAACGGAATTGAAACACCGTTGATGAATGGAAAACCTAAAAACGATTTGTTATTTCCTGAAATTGCACTAAAAAGCGATTTAGGAATTTCGCTTGCTATTGTATTTTTATTAGGTTTGATTGCAGCTGCATATTCAAGTGCAGATTCTGCATTAACTTCGTTGACGACTTCCTTTTCTGTGGATTTTTTAGGGATTGAAAAGAAACCTGAACATACGCAAAAAAGAACACGTCAACTCGTGCATATTGGTATGTCAGTCGTATTGATTATCGTGGTTATTATTTTTAAATTATTAAACAACGACAGCGTTATTGATAGCATTTTAGTCATTGCTGGCTATACGTACGGTCCATTATTAGGCTTGTTTGCTTTTGGAATTTTCACCAAGTATAAAGTGATTGATAAATACGTATGGATTGTTGCCATAGTATCTATCTGCCTTACGTACGTTATTGCAAATGCTGGAACGTATTACATGTATTTTACGGCAGATGTTGGCTCACTTGCGGATGGAGCAAAGCTTGCCAAAGACAATTTATACCAATTTGGATATGAATTGTTAGCTGTAAATGGATTAGTTACGTTTATCGGTTTAGTATTGATCCGACGCCAACATGACTAATGTGCAGGCAACTTCACATGTAATTCCTTTTTCTTGTAACGTTTTGCTAAAATCTGGATTTTCGGTTCCTGGATTAAAAATGACGCGTGTTGGTTGTAACGACAAGATATATTCGTAGTATGCTTCTTGAACCGTTGGATTCAAATATAAAGTAACAGTATGAATGTCTTCATATTGCACCAATTCAGTGTCAATGGTAACATCACTTATTTCACCTTCTTTTAAACCAAAGGCTACAACTTCATGACCGTTTGCAACAAGTCTTTGCACAGCTTTATGAGAGAAACGATGCGACTTTGTAGACGCACCAAGTACTAATGTTTTCAATAGATTACGATATTATAGGTTTACAATTTGGGTACACTTACTGGTAATAAGCATGCAAATTTACTAATTTTTGATGTGTGACTTTCATATTTGTTAAAATATGTTAAAATTTATCAATTCGAGTAACACAATGCAAATTGCTTCGTCAAGTATACATGATTCCAGTTCGCTGGATCATCATCAAAAAAAATAAAAAACGAACTAATTACATGAAAAAACTATTCTCACTATGCATGTTAATGCTTAGCATTGGCTTGTATGCACAATCTCCATCCCCAAAAATAGGAACCGTCAAAGGAAAAGTCATCGACGCTGCTACTAATGAAGCAATTCCTTATGCAACGATTGTCATTAAATCTAAAGCTGACAGTAAAGTACTTACTGGAGCAATTTCTGATGACAACGGAAATTTCAACATCAAAAAAGTTCCATCTGGAGCTTTAATTATTGACATTCAGTTTATTGGATACGAAACAATTTCAAAAGAAGTTACCATTACAAATGAGGCTAAAGTTGCTGAACTAGGCACCGTTTCACTTGCTGAAAGTGCTACGACTTTAAATGAAGTAGAAGTTGTGGCTGAACGTACCACTATTGAACAAAAAGTGGACAGAAAAGTAATTACGGTAGGTAAAGACTTAGTTACTGCCGGACCTACAGCTTCTGACATTATGAATAATTTGCCTTCTGTAAATGTAGATCAGCAAACGGGAGCGTTGAGTCTTCGTGGAAACCAAAACGTACGTGTGATGGTTGACGGAAAACTTTCTACCATTCCAACAGCACAATTATTACGTCAATTACCTTCCAACTCTATCAAAAAAATTGAGTTAATTACAAATCCTTCGGCAAAATACAATCCAGAAGGAATGAGTGGAATTATCAATATTGTCCTACGTAAAAACGTTAATATCGGATTTAACGGTAACGCAAATATTGGATTGACACGTGAGCGTGAAGCAAAATTTAATAGTTCTTTAGATTTGAACTACCGTAATGGAAAATTTAACATCTTTGCTAACTACGGAAACAATATTTCAAAGAATAGAAATGGTGGAAATATTTTTAGACCTGACGAAAATTCTGAGCAAGTATTTGACAATTTAGACAATGTAAAAACACATTTAATCAAATTTGGATTTGATGTGTATTTAAACGAAAAAAACACGATTTCTTTATTTACGAATCAAAACATTAACAACAGTATTAGTAATGGATTTATCAATATTGTTTTTCAAGAAGATGCACAATTTAATAATGCGCAGGACTTTACTGCGGATAATGAAAATTTAGCGTCCCAATATAACTTCAATTATAAATATGATATTGACCAAGAAACAGGAGAAAATATTGAATTGGAAGTAGATTATAATGTGTTTGATGCGGAAGATCAGTTTGACTTTGTATTTTTTGGCGCAAATAACTTTCCAAATTATATTGACCAACAAGATACTGAAAGAGATCGTACTACGATCAATTTAGACTATGTAAAACCTTTACAAAATAAAGCAAAATTAGAACTTGGAGCTGAAGCGCGTTTGTTTAATTCAGACATTGAGTATCAATCAACAGGATTTAGCTTTAATGAAGCGGGAGACTTGCGTAGAACGCCAAGTACTGATTTTGATTACAGCAGAGATATCTATTCTCTTTATGCTACGTATGGGAAACAATATGAAAAATGGTCATACCAAATTGGTTTACGTGCAGAAACGGTTCAAGTAGATGCAAATGCATTGTCTACTGAGGTAGAAACGACCGATAGTGAAAATATTATTTTTGAAAATGATTATACACAAGTATATCCATCGGCATTTTTTACCTATTCTCCATCAGAGAAAAATTCGTATCAATTGAGTTATAGCAGACGTGTAGATCGTCCAGGAATTGGTCAGGTAAACCCAATTAGAGAATGGGCGACTCCATTGATTACTTCGTTTGGAAACATCAACTTAGTACCACAGTTTACCAATTCTATGGAGTTTAATTATACACGTAAAGTTGGAAACAAAGGAACAGTTACTGGTGGCGTTTTTTATAGAATTATTGAAGATGAGATTAACAGAGCCGTTTTTGTAGATCCAACAGATTTGAATAGAATCATTTTAACACACGACAACTTTGACAACACTTCAGCCTATGGAGTTGAAATTTCAAGTAATTTCAGACCGACAAGCTGGTGGAGTTTTAATGCAAGTTTTGATTTCTTCTCACAAACACAAAAAGGAATTACAGAATCATTAAATGCTCCAACAGACGTTGCAACGGTTGACAATATTGTTCGTGAGACGCGTGAGGTAGACAATGAAGCTTGGAACTTTAGAATGTTTAACAACTTTGCTGTCACTAAAAAATTAAACTTATCTGCTTTCGGTTTCTATCGTGGCGCTGTACAAGGAATTCAGTTTAAAATGGAGCCTATGTACTTTGTAAACATTGGAGCGCGTTATGCGTTTGCAGAAGGAAGAGGAACACTAAGTGTTAACTACAATGATATTTTCAGAACACAGGAATTTGGCTTTGACGGGCAAAGGCCATTTGCACAAACAGGTGCTTTTAGATGGGAAAGCAACACCGTAAACGTAAGTCTTTCATATCGTTTTGGAGGTGGAAAATACCGAGCAAAATCGCGTAAGCGACGTGACAATGACGAAAAGTCTGGAAGCGGAGGATTCTTATAGAAAATCATCACTATTATATTCAAAACATACCACAAATTAATAGCTTCAATTATTATTGATGGTTAGTGTTAATTGGACGCTATTAATAGATGAAAACCTTACTTGTGCACAAGTAAGGTTTTCTGTTTTTTAGTCAATCTAAAATGCTCTTAATCTACAAATTAGCGCATTTAAACAAAAAAACTGTTAAAGTTATATCAAGAATTAAAGATATCTCAAAAAAAACGACGAATTTTAAAGTATAAGTAAAGTATACTGTATTGTCATTGGGTTGATTATTCGAATTTAGCACTCTAAAATTACCTTTAAAATTGCAGAACGTATACTAGATATTTATCTAAGAAAAAATCCCAAGCACATTAGTACTTGGGATTTTATTTTTATCGTATTTTACTGTAAGATTTTACCATTTTATAATCACACTTCCCCACGTAAATCCGCTTCCGAAAGCTGCTAAAACAACCGTATCTCCTTCTTTAATTTTTCCTTCTTCCCAAGCTTCTGTCAATGCAATCGGGATAGATGCAGCAGTCGTATTTCCGTAACGCATGATATTGTTGTACACTTGATCATTGCCCAAACCAAACTTTTTCTGAATGAATTGTGCGATGCGTAAATTCGCTTGGTGCGGAATCAACATGTCTATATCTTCTTTGCTCAATCCGTTTTGCTGCAAACCTTCCATAATTACTTCGCTAAAACGAACCACTGCATTTTTAAATACAAATTGTCCGTTCATGTGAGGAAAATAAGAAATGTCCTCTACTCCATTTTCATGATCGCTTAAAATATCATTTACCCAACGTGTTCCCATTCCGGGCGCCGTCAATGCCAATTCTTCAGCATGTTCTCCTTGCGAATGTAAATGTGTAGATAAAATTCCACGGCTATTGTCTTCACTTCTCGTTAAAACGGCAGCTCCTGCGCCATCTCCAAAAATAACAGAAACACCTCTTCCGCGAGTCGTCATATCCAATCCATGAGAATGTAATTCAGATCCGATGACTAAAATATTTTTATACATACCAGTCTTAATAAACTGATCTGCTACTGAAATTGCATATACAAATCCTGAACATTGGTTACGCACATCTAGCGCACCAACCGTTTTAATATCCAATTCTTTTTGAACCATGACACCTGGTCCTGGAAAATAATAATCAGGACTTAAGGTAGCGAAAATGATAAAATCAATATCATCTTTATCAATACCTGCACGTTCAATAGCAACCTTAGCTGCTTTAATTCCCATGCCAGAAGTTGTGTCTTCTGTACCTTTTACGGCAAATCTTCTTTCTTTGATTCCTGTACGCTCTTGTATCCACGCATCATTCGTATCCATTACTTTGGATAAATCATCATTGGTAACCACATTATCTGGAACGTAATGTCCTAATCCTATAATTCTAGATGTATACATAAATTGTCGACTTTTTATTTTTTAGTGTGAAAACGTGTTATGAAATTACGATTTCTTAAAAACTCCGGTTACAAAATTAAGCATTAATAATTACATCTAAAGTTTTAATCAAATGGAGTTCCATAAAAAGCACAACCAATACATACACAACTGATCAAGGAAGTATTCTTTTTCAATACCAATTACGTGCCTTTCTTAATAAAAAATAAACAGAGAAGTTCCCTGAATACGTGCAAGAAAACCCGTTTTTTAACAAGGTTTTCGACTTTTTTTAAATAGCTTTATAGTTCATCAACCATAAACACCAAAACCACCATGAAAAATAACCTTTTATTACTCATTATTTCCCTCTCATTTTTTAGTACAAACGCACAAGAAAATATTGGGTATCAACAACCTCCACAAGAAATATTAGAACTTGCCGATGCAGCGCCAGCTCCTAGAGTCCGAATGGACGTAAAAGGAGAAAAATTTTATTTTCTGTATCGCAGCAACTATAAAAGCATTGCTGAACTTTCCGAAAAAGAATTACGTTTGGCAGGTTTACGCATCAATCCTAAAACCAATATTGGCAGCAGACAAAGTTATTACGATAAAATACAAATTAGAGTTGGCAGAAATGCTGCTGAAGAAGCTGTAACCGGATTGCCTGCTAAAGGACGTTTCTCCTATTTTAGTTGGTCGCCAGACGAAACAAAACTAGCCGTTACAAACACTGTTGAAACTGGTGTGGAATTATGGGTAATTGATTTTACAACAAAATCAGCAAAAAAACTCACCGATGCCAACTTAAACGCTAACGTTGGCAGTCCATATATGTGGCTAAAAGATAGCAAATCATTGGTAGTAAAGAAAGTACCAAAAAATCGAAAAGAACTGATCAATACAGCAAGTACAGTACCAACAGGACCGACTATTTCGGTAAGTCAGCAAGGTGTAAAAGCACAAAACAGAACCTATCAAGATTTGTTGAAAAATAAAAACGACGAATTTAACTTTGAGCAATTAGCTACTTCCGAATTGTATCATGTAGATGTCACTGGTAAAAACACACTTTGGAAAGCCAAAAACATGTACAGAGGCATGTCATTGTCTCCAAATGGAGAAATGATCATGTTAAACACCATTGAGAAACCATTTTCTTATTTGGTTACGTATTCACGATTTCCGTCAAACACTAGTATTTACGATCTTAAAGGAAATAAGGTGTACGAAGCTTTAAAAGTGCCACTTATTGAAGATTTACCAAAAGGATTTATGTCTACGCGTACAGGACGTCGAAATATCACATGGCGTGCAGATCAACCTGCAACGATATATTGGGCAGAAGCTCTAGATGGTGGCGATCCTGCCAAAAAGGTTTCACACAGAGACGAAGTATTTCAATTGAAAGCACCTTTTACAGGAACACCAACTTCGTTACTAAAAACAGTTGGACGTTTTTCATGGATTCTTTGGGGAAATAGCGAAACTGCGGTTGCATATGATTATTGGTGGAATACGCGAAATACAAAAACCTATCTCTTCAATCCGTCTGATAACAGTACCGAAGCAAAGATTATTACTGACAGAAGCTATCAAGATCGGTACAGCGATCCAGGTGATTTTGTGTCTTCAAAAAATGAATTTGGACGCGATGTGTTAAGCATGGAAAAAAACAATCTGTTTTTAATTGGTGACGGATATAGTGAAAGCGGCAGAAAACCTTTTGTAGATAAATTCAATCTGAAAAATCTAACAACAAAACGTATCTATGAGTCTAATTACACCGATAAAACATTAAATATTATTGATGCAGTCGATGTAAAGAAAGGAACGTTTATGATTATGTTAGAATCTAAAAATGAATATCCTAACTACTACATTCAAAACTTAAAAAAGAACAAACCAGCTGTTGCGTTGACGCGTTTTAAAAATCCTTTTGAGAGCATAAAAAATGTCAAAAAAGAAGTCATTACCTATAAACGTGATGATGGTTTGGAACTTTCAGGAACCTTGTATTTGCCAACAAATTATGAAGAAGGAAAAAAATATCCAATGATTTTGTGGGCGTATCCAAGAGAATTTAAAGATAAAAAAAGTGCGAGTCAAGTAACCGCAGATGCAAATAAGTTTACCTATGTATATTACGGTTCGCCAATTTACTGGGTTTCGCGCGGATATGTTGTACTGGACGACGCTTCTTTCCCTATTGTAGGCGAAGGTAACGAAGAACCAAACGATACATTTATCAAACAATTGGTTGCCAACGGAAAAGCAGCCATTGATGCCGTAGATCAGTTAGGCTATATTGACCGAACGAAAGTTGCGGTTGGTGGGCATTCGTACGGAGCGTTTATGACAGCCAATTTATTAACACATTCCAATTTGTTTGCAGCAGGAATTGCACGAAGCGGCGCGTATAATAGAACGCTAACACCTTACGGATTTCAAAGTGAAGAGCGCAGCTACTGGGAAGCTCCTGAAATCTATTACAACATGTCACCATTTATGCATGCTGATAAAATGAAAACGCCTTTATTGTTAATTCACGGTGAAGCAGACAACAACTCAGGAACGTATCCTTTACAAAGTGAACGCTACTTTAATGCACTCAAAGGAATGGGCGCACCAGTGCGTTTGGTAATGTTGCCAAAAGAAAGTCATGGATACAGAGCCAAAGAATCTATCATGCACTTATTGTGGGAACAAGATCGTTGGCTGGAAATGCATTTAAAAAACAAAGAAACTTCTTCGAAGTAATACACTATTGCTAAAATAGCAGCACAAGAAGCTGTCTGAAAAAATTTAAAAGCGTCATTCTGGGCTTGCACCAGAATCTCATCAAATTGATCATCACTATTATGAGAATTTGACCAAATTTTGAGGCTTTCATATAGCTTTTTACTTTTTACACTTTTTGACAGAAATTATGTCATCTTGTCACTTGTATGAAAATGGTATTTTTTTTGGGTAGTCCATATTCGTAAACATGATTTAATAACAAACTAATACGATATACAAATGGCAACAGGAAATATTAATGTATCTGTAGAAAACATTTTTCCTTTAATAAAAAAGTTCTTGTACAGCGACCATGAAATCTTTTTGAGAGAATTGATCTCAAATGCAACGGACGCAACATTGAAACTAAAACACTTAACAAATATTGGAGAAGCAAGCGTTGAATACGGGAATCCAGTGATTGAAGTGAAGGTTGATAAAGAAGGCAAAAAATTGCACCTTATTGATCAAGGAATTGGAATGTCGGCTGACGAGATTCAAAAATACATTAACGAAGTAGCGTTCTCTGGTGCAGAAGAATTCTTAGAGAAATACAAAGATTCCGCAAAAGACGCTGGAATTATTGGACATTTCGGACTAGGTTTTTACTCCGCTTTTATGGTGGCAGAAAAAGTAGAAATCATCTCTAAAAGCTACAAAGAAGATGAAAAAGCAGCACATTGGACCTGCGACGGATCACCACAATTTACACTAGAAGCACACGACAAAACTGATCGTGGAACTGAAATTATTTTACACATCGCAGAAGATTCAACAGAATTCTTAGAAGATGCAAGAGTGAGCGAACTGTTAGTGAAATACAACAAGTTTATGCCAATTCCGATCAAATTCGGAACAAAAGAAGAAACCTTACCACTTCCTGAAGATGCAGAAGAAGGTGCTGAAGCAGAAAAAATCACAGTTGATAACATCATCAACAATCCAACGCCAGCATGGACAAAGCAGCCATCTGAATTGGAAGAAGACGATTATAAAAACTTCTACCGCGAATTGTATCCAATGCAATTTGAAGAGCCATTATTCAACATTCACTTAAATGTAGATTATCCGTTTAACCTGACGGGAATTTTATACTTCCCAAA
>CAZHSA010000128.1:0-9869 GCA_964535135.1 uncultured Kordia sp. | reverse complement strand
TACTTATACTTTTCTTTTGTAGTACAGCAATACTTACGGCGCAAACCGATAACGTCATAGCGAAACAAAATGCGATTGTATCATTTGAAAACTATGAAAAAATAAGTGAAGATTTTGCTTATAAACGTGTATTGGATTCTATGGAAGTGTATTTAGGGAAAATTGAATTGTTGCTTCCTGTGATCAATGATTCTTCCTATTACTATAGGGCAAAACTGCTTAAAGGTGGTGTGTTGTTAAGAAAAACACAATCGGATGAAGCTTTGAAAATTCTTCTGAAAGCCACAGAGTTCTTTCGATTGCAACAACAATACAAATACTATTATCGCGGACGTTATAGCATTGCACAATGCTATTATTACGCCAATCGACGTGATGATGTAAAAGAAATCATGTTTGACATTGTGGCAAATAAAAAATATGTGAGTGATGAATTAGTATTGAGGGCAAAAGAAAAAATAGGCGCTATGGATATTGAAATTGGAATGATGAAAAAAGAGAGTTCCATAATTCAAACAGCTAAGAATCAATTGCGAGAAGTTATCAAATTAAACAAGCAAAAAAATAATTTCAACGAACTCGCTTCAAATTATGGTTTACTAGCAGAAAGCTACAATCAACTCAATGAAAAAAAGGAAGCACTGCAATTATTAGACAGTTCAATTTATTTTGCTAAAAAAAGTAAAAATATTGGAGAAGAAGGTTTTGCATTGATCAAAAAAGGAAACTTATTTCGAGAGCGAAAAAGATATGAACAAGCAGAAACAATGTTTCAAACAGCAGTTGATATTTTTGAAAAAAACGATGATACTCCTTTATTAATTTATGCCTATTTTGAACAGAAAAAACTCTTAAAGGAAGAAAAAAAGTTTGAAGAAGCAACCGAAATTGGCGATAAAATTTATCAATTATCTATTATACAATACAACAAACGTTTTGCTGACGGTGTTTCATACATGCGAACCAAATACAAAACTGCCGAAAAAGAACGTGAAATTTCCGAGCAACGTGCCGATATTGCCGAAAAAGGCTTGTTGCTTCAAAAACGACAATATCAAATATATGGCGCGTTGGCATTGGCATTGTTGATCTTAATTTTAGGATATGTAGTGTACAATCAACAGAAATTGAAAAACCGACAATTAATCAAAGAAAACAAGTTAAAAGTTACACTGAAAGAAATAGAAACACAAAACAAACTGCAAGAACAACGCTTGCGGATTTCGCGCGATTTACACGATAATATTGGTGCGCAGTTATCCTTTATCATTTCATCCATTGACAATCTAAAATACGCTTCCAAAGACACTTCTGTGGAGTTTAAGGACAAGTTGAGTTACATCAGTGAATTCACTTCGGCAACCATTGATCAATTGCGCGATACCATTTGGGCAATGAACAAAGACGAAATTTCGCTGACCGATTTGCAAAGCAGAACATTAGCATTCATTGAAAAAGCAAAAGTTGCCAAACAACAGGTGAAATTTACCTTTAACAATGAAGTCAGTTCGTCGATTAAATTCACAGCGATTGAAGGAATGCATTTATTCAGAGTCATTCAGGAAGCGATCAACAATTCGCTCAAATATGCCAATGCCAATCTAGTAACAGTTAATTTTAAAGAAGAAAGCAAACAGCTCATTATCAGTATAAAAGACGATGGTGACGGATTTGAAAAAGAGAAAGTTCAACTGGGCAACGGATTGCTCAACATGCAAAAACGCATGGACGAAATCAACGCACATATCAATATCAACTCAAAACCATCTCAAGGAACTCAAATTGTGGTAACGTATTATTTGTAGAAGTGAACTGAAATCTAAATTGAAAAAGTTTTTACCCAGCAACTAATAGTGAACTTTAAATGTTAAATTATGAATGTCAAATTTTAAATTGAAAACAACTCACAACAGGAGCAAAGCGACTATCCCACAACAATTGAAGCAGAAATGTAAAATGTAAAACTGTTTTAACAAACAACAAAAATCCTAATTCAACTTATACACCAAAATGGTATTATTTTCTCCATTGGTCACCGCTTCTAGCTTACTGTCTTTGTCAAAATTCCCAAGATCCATCGCAGAACTTCCAAATACCGGAAAACCAGGAATCGATTTAGCATTGCTGTCAAACAAGTACACTTTCTGTGCATCTTTGTCGGTAATAGTTACATAAATTTTATTGCGAATTAAAAAGATATTTGGTTTACTATACGAACCAAAATCGAGTTCCACAGTTTTGTCCTTAATGCGCAATTTGTTCTCAGAAAAACTCACCAAAGTCTTACTCGTCATCACGACATCGTGATTTGTTTCTACCGGCAATTTAGTTGTTTGAAATTGTCCTTTTTGATCAATCTGAATTAAATTTCCATTGCGATCAGACGTGGTAAAGAGATTGTTGTGAATATACATCGTATTATCTGAAAACTGAATATTCTTCTTCGGCGTAATTCTCGGTGTGCCTGTACGCGACAAAATGTGTAATTTCCCATTGCTTTCTTGAAACGTAATATAATCTTTCGTACGAACTCTAAAATGCTGCGGCGGATTGATAAAATCGTTCTCCGAACCAGAAAACTTAAATCCTGTTACTTTGCTCAGTTTCTTGTCGAGCATATCAACCTTATTGCCTTCCGTAAATACAAAACGGTAATTTCTCGATTTGTCATAATCAAAAATCGCGACAGGTTGTGTGTAGCTTGTCTTTGCTTTTCTTGGATACGGTTTTACGTCCTTTCCGTTTCTATCTAACACATAAAAAGATTGTGGCGTGGTAAATGCCAACTGCAAACGGCCGTTTTTATACAAATCTACTTGTGAAATCTTGCCTAAAATTTTGCCATCCAACTCTTTTTTCCACAATACTTTTCCTTCCGTAGAAATCAAATACAATCTATTTTGCGCATCTTGCACCACAATTTCCTTGCGTTTGGTCACATGATTTGTGACAAACTGCGGACTAGAAACGGCAGGATTGTCCAGCACTATATTTAACAATTGCGAAATGGTATTCTCGGACGGTTTGGCGGTATTTCGTTTTAAAATTCCGTGTACATGTGCATAATTGCTTCCTTTCTCGTTGGTAAACTGCAACGTGGCAAACGGATAATCCTCTAGATTAATACTTGCGATTTCTTTTTGATATTTCTTTTGTGCGCTTTCCGCGAATGTTTTCTTAAACGTTTCTGTATTCACCATCAAAAGCAGTGACGATTCATCGCTTAAATTTGCGATGGTTTCTATATAATTCTCCTTATAAAATAGTGTTTGCTCATCTTTATACATACCAACCAACATGGCCAAACTACGCAATCCTTCAGCTTCGGAAAACACAATATATTCATCCAAAATCACAAAATGACTATTGTCAAACTGTTGAATAAACGGCGTAAAATGAGCTGCAAAAAGTTCGGCATCTTCATTTTTATGAATTTTCGTATTTCGTACTGTGCTGATTGCTGGTTTTGTCTGTAACTGTGTAATGGCTTCATTGCTAGAAGAAATAAATCGCAATCCTATAAAAGTGCTACCATTAAAGGAAAATGTAGCAACTTCTTCCAAAGCATCTAACAAAGAATTTTTGGTTGTTGGCTGAAACTTCTCGTACCCATCAAAGGTAACGGACGTAAAATGTTCAAAAAACGGCGGAATCACCTTGGCAATTTTTGAAGCTCTCGGCGCTGTATTTTTCAAAGCGCTGAGCGAATGACCAAGTGAATCGTTTGCCATGACAATTCCTGTAAAAGACAATTCATCAGGTAAAATACTTAGGTCAAGTGCAGCTTGCTCACCAAAATTAGAAACAATATCGGTAGCTGCGTTTGGGAACAATTTCTTCAACAATGGCTGCACATACTTCGGATTTGCCAAAATAGTTGCCGATTTCGTTTCGTCAATCGTGGCGTACACTTTTGTCAGCGCTTCTGGTACAGTAGCTTTTGTGTAAGAACGAATACAATTTTCAATCAATAATTTTGAAGAAGAATTGACAAAAATGCTATCCGTAACAAAGGTATAATTCACACGATTGTTCAAAGTTGTTTTCGTAATGGTACTGCCTTCATACATGATATTTTCGGTAGTAGCTTTCGCAAGAGAATCGAGCACAATCAACTCAGGATGAACTTTAGTAACAAATGTATATTCATAACTATTCTTTCCCAATTCATTAAAACACAATAACGACTTAGAAGTTGGCTTTACATATTGTAAATAATCGACAAAGGCATTAAAATCTTGTTTAAACGCAGGTTTGCGAAACGATTTGAGCAACTGATTATTTTTCAATTCGCTACGGAAACTTTCAAAATTCTGAATCTGTATAATAGCTGCTGCATTTTGTGGAGCATACGCTAATAATGAAGATGTTTTTGGAGTTTCTGTTTCACAACCAAAACTGATAATGATAAGAAGAAGAATGAAAATTCTTTGCATGTATGTTTTATTTAAAAACATCTTGAGATGTTTGTTGCCCTTTGTATCCATACAAAAATATAAAACTTAGCAATTTCTCAATGCGTATCGCCGTAATAGAATTACAGTTGTTATTAACAAAAAAAGAAATCGGCAAATTCATAACGTAACAACTCTACAATGTGCTAAAAAGCATTTACAATTCAGTATGTGTTTGATGTGTAGAATGTTACTCATTGTTTTGTTTTGAGAATGATTCTTCAAATTCATAAATTGCGAGAACAGTTATTTTGAAGCGCCGCATATTTAAAATAGGTTTGGTTTCGTATTAACCAAAATATTTTAAAATCATGAGAAAAAAGAATTTAACAAGTCTGTCATTAAACAAGAGATCAATTTCTAATTTGTTGCCAAAAACTATTGGAGGTCAAGTTGGGATTGATGCAGATGGAAGCATGGCTAATTGTAGTGAAGTGATGTCTTGTTACAGACCAACAGAAATTGACTGTCCACCACCGCCACCAGCAAGTTATACATACTGTGTGCCAAACAATGGACCATGTTTAGGACAAGGTTCTCTACACAGAAACTGTCAATAAGTATACTACTGCCAATCACACAAACGCGTATGATTGGCAGTTTGTTTTTTCAAATGCTAGGATTGATAAAAAACGATCATTTCGGATCTAACGACATCACATAATCATAACTTTCATTCAGCAAGTCTGCTAAATTGTCCAAATCAGTCAACATATGATCAGGAATCAATACATATCCTTTCATAGTGGCACCATACGATTTGTAATACTCAGAATTAAATTCTTTAATGTAGCTTTCTTGTACTTCTTTTGAATACCGAAAGCCAATTTCGCCTGCTTTATTTAGCAAACCAAACATGTGCCCGTTTGCGGAAGTATAAATCATGCTCTTTCCTTTTCGTTCAAAGCGCGGACATTTTTCCACAATAGCATCAAAAATTTCAAGTCGTTTTTCCCACATACAATAACTTTTACAAGTACTAAAGTTAATTTATTTTTCCAATTCCTTCAATCGGTCAATCGCATTTTGGTTCTTAGGATCTAACTGAAGCGACTTTTTAAAGTTGGCTATTGCATTTTTCTCATCATTTATAAATAAAAAAGCTTCTGCCAAACTGTCCAATAAATTCGCCGATTTCGGATACAAATACGTTGCAAATTGAAATACTAAAATTGCATGCTGCGATGTTTTTGGATTGTACAGCAATTGCAAACCGAGTTTGTTCAATTTCCACTCGGGCAACTCCATCGTTGGATGTTTTTTCAAAAGTTGTGCGTGCAATGCTTCTAAATTTTGATACCTTCTTTCAGCAGCCAAATCGTTAAAATCTTGAATAGTAAGCGGTTTTTCTTGGGCTTTTTTCGCTTCCGCAGAAAGAACACGTGGCGAAATTCCGTTTTGTGTTGGTGTATTAGTAAGAAACGCCAAGGAAGTTTGATCGTCTTTTAAATACGCATCCAAAAAGTGTAATGTGTAGTTGGAAAGAATTTTATAAGATGCCAGAATTTTTTCGTCACTTTTATCTTGTCGTACATCTCTTGGGCGAAATAAAATTCCGAACGAACTAAAATTAGCATGCGTCAAATCGTGAAACTTTAATTTATAAGCATTGCTATGAACCAAACGATCGTAAAATTCAAACTCAGTATTCAATTTCGGATCAATCTTATCAGCGGTTAACACAGTCTCAGGAATATCTTTTTGTGCAAAATGAATAAAAGGAACATCAACCTTCTTGATATCGTGAAAAGGAGATTGTTTCAATACGTTATAATTGTAACGAATAGTACCATCCAAACTAACAATAGCTTTCATACGGTCGTTGCGAAGTTGCGCCAATACATTGGACAATCCGCCAAAACTAAATCCCATCGTTGCCATTTTATCATGATCTGCTTGCTTCATTTTTAATACTTCTTGCACTAAAAACTCAATATCGCGCGCTTGTGCTTCCATATCTTTTACGGTGCCACCTGTAAAAAATCGAGTGTCTGCGCCGCGACTCGGACTGGAAATAACAATATATCCGTGACTCGCTAAATACTCGCATAACACAAAATTTTCGATGGAACTTGCTTCGTAACTTGGCGCATATACAACAACAGGAAACGTTCCGTCAGCAATAGCGCTCTCCACAAAAGCGTTGGTGTTCTTTTGTAACATTGCTTCATTATGTGAAGAGTTGATAGGATATCGAAACCAATTCAATAACTGATCATTTGGCAAATGTTCCCACTCTTGTTCGTTTTTAAAAATCTCTAAATAGCTTAAAATAGTTGTCTTTTGTGTAGTAGTTTCGTTGCTTGGATACCAAATACTTATCAGTATAGGGCGCGAAATGGTGTTGTTAGTCCAATCAAAAACGCGTGTATATGTACGTGAAGCATCTGCTTTTTGATACTGTTTAAAGCCTATATTGTACGTTCCATGATCAAGTTGAAAATCGCTTGGTGATACTTGCGCAAAAATAATTGAAGTAAAAAAAACGATAAAAAACGGCGTAAAAATGGCTCTCATGTTGGTTGGTGTTTACAACAAAAGAGTATTATTTTACTAAAATGTTACAGTGTCAAAATAAAACATTGATTACAAATCCAATGTATACTGCTCAGGAAGCAAACGAAACGACATCCGATGATACTTTGTTGTTCCGTACTTTTTAATGGCTTCGCGATGTTCTACAGTAGGATAACCTTTATTCTTTTTCCAATTATACATCGGAAACTCTTCGTGAATCTTTTCCATATACGCATCACGATACGTTTTTGCTAACACAGAAGCTGCGGCAATATTCAAATACTTTCCATCACCTTTAATCACCGTTTGATGCGGAATATTTTTATATGGTTTAAATTTATTGCCGTCTACAATAATATGTTCTGGAACTATTGAAAGTTGATCCATCGCTTTATGCATTCCTAAAATAGAAGCATTTAAAATATTAATCTGATCAATCTCAACAGGGAAAATATGCGCTACGCCAAAAGTCAGCGCTTCCAATTCAATCACAGGACGAAGTAAATCACGCTTGCGTTCACTCAATTGTTTAGAGTCATTTAATACCTCATTTGAAAAATTTTTAGGTAATATCACAGCGGCTGCGGTTACAGGTCCAGCAAGACATCCGCGTCCAGCTTCATCGGTTCCAGCTTCCAGTCCATCGAGTAATTGTAATGCTAACATGCGTAAAATCTTAAGAGACAAATCTATCTGTTCTAAAAGTCAAATCAAAATAGAAAAATAAAAATAGAAGACTTAAAAACGACAATTTATGATTTCAATAACAAAACTTAGCTTTTTATTTCGATCAAAAAGTATACTTTTGTTGCATAGCTAGCGTAAAATGCTCGATGAATTGTGAAGAATACGCTAAAAAAGTCAAAAAAGTGAAGCACATCCTTTTCGTTATCATAACATGTATGACCATTTCTGCCGTACAGGCGCAGAAAAAGTTACAACCTGTACCACAAGACAAGCAGCAACAACTCAATCAAAATGGGCAGCGTGCAGATGGAAACTCAGATGAGAATTCTGAAAAAGACAAAACAGGCGAACGAAAAGAATATGACATCAATCTCTACAAAATCATTTCGCACCAACGCGATACAACTGCAGTTGATACTACGCTCACCATTGAAAAAGATTACAAATACAATTACCTGCGTAGAGACGACTTTGGACTGATTCCTTTTGCTAACTTAGGACAAACCTATAACAGTTTAACATATTCATTTGATAGAACACAAGCATTTCCCGATATCGGAATGCGCGCAAAACACTTCAATTATGATGAGGTTGAAGATGTAAAATACTTCAATGTGCCAACGCCTACAACAGAATTATTCTTTAAAACGGCGCTGGAACAAGGGCAACTATTAGAAGCGTTCATTACGATGAATACCTCTAAACGTATGAATTTCTCCATTGCATACAAAGGAATGCGTTCGTTAGGGAAATATCAAAATGTATTAAGTAGTACTGGAAACTTTAAACTCACCGCAAACTACCGAACTGAAAATGATCGTTACGGATTGCGTGCGCACTTCTATTCACAAGATGTGCTGAACAACGAAAATGGCGGATTAACAACTGAAGCTCTAACAGACTTTGAAACGGGCGTAGAGGAATTCACTGATCGCTCGCGTTTGGCAGTGCAATTTCAAGATGCAGAAAACATTCTCGTCGGAAAACGCTACTATCTAGAACACGATTATAAAATTGTACGACAAAAAGACTCTTTGCGCGACAATAACTTGCGTATTGGACATACATTCAATTACGAAACCAAATATTACATTTTCAATCAAGATTCACAAAATGACGTATTTGGAGATGCTTTTGTGTCATCATCGTTAAGAGATCGCATGCAGTTGCGAAAACTATACAATCAAGCAAGTCTAAGCTACACAACCAAAACATTTGGCGATGTAAAATTCAAAGCCAATCATACAAAATACGATTACTTCTTTGATAAAATTCTTTACACAGGTGGGAATGTGGTTCCAAACAGGATAGAAGGTGATGTAATTGCTATCGGAGGTCAATGGCAACATACCATTGCTGGAATTCAACTAAAAGCGGATTTATTAGCAAACATTTCTGGAGAACTTGGAGGAAACTACTTTACAGGAAGTGCACGTTACAAACTAACTGAAGATTTAGATTTAGGAGCTTCGATTGTCATCAACTCAAAAGCGCCAAACTTTAACTTTTTGGTCAATCAAAGTGATTACATCAACTATAACTGGAGAAATAGCTTTGAAAATGAACGTACGCAAAGTATCAGTTTCAGCTTAAAATCTAAAAAATGGCTCAATGCGGACGTAAGTTTTACTTCGCTAGACAATTTTACGTATTTCTCAGGACTCATTGACGGAGCGCAAATATCGCCGCAACAAAGTCAAGATGCCATCACATACTTAAAAGTAAAAGTAGGACGCGAATTCCGTTATGGGAAATTTGCGCTCAACAATACTATAATGTATCAGCAAGTCGGACAAACGGGCGATGAATTCAATGTGCCAGAACTAGTTACCAGAAACACTATATATTACACGGACAAATGGTTCAAAAAGGCGTTATTCATTCAAGCGGGAGTTACATTCAACTACTTTACGGAATACTTTGGAAACGCCTACAGTCCATTACTAGGGGAGTTTTACAGTCAAAATCAACAAAAAATAGGTGGTTTTCCACGTTTTGATGTTTTTATCAACGCTAAAGTGCGCCGCACACGAATCTATTTCAAGTTAGAGCATCTAAACTCGTCGTTTACGGGATACAATTTCTTCTCTGCGCCAAACCAACCTTATCGTGACTTCCTCATCCGCTTCGGACTCGTCTGGAATTTCTTCTCGTAAGCTAGTTCAAATTTGCGTCAGTTCAATTTTACAACTGCTAGTTCACGTTTCTAAC
>CAZHSA010000127.1:9209-9875 GCA_964535135.1 uncultured Kordia sp. | reverse complement strand
TTATTACCATGATGTAGGCATGAACGGTATTACAAGTACCGGTGATGATGTTTTGGTTAATCAAACTTCACAAGAGATTAATGCTACTATTTCTGGTAGTGGAGATTCTTTGGTGGTACGTGTTCTTTTTGATTCACAAGGACCACAAGAAGAAATTTTATTTGATGACATCATTGTAGATGCTGCGATGGTATTGGGTGTTGAACAAGTTACACTTGAAAATGGAATTGAACTTTTCCCTAATCCATCTTATGGAAATGTAACTATCAAAAACTCTGGAATTGCATTACAAAATGCTACTATAACAGATTTAAATGGTCGTACAGTAGCTTCATATCCTTTAAACGGAATTAATACGAATGCAGATTTAAGTTTGAACTTAAAATCGGGTGTTTATTTTGTGCAAATTACATCAGAGTTTGCATCAACTACAAAAAAGCTAGTGATCAGATAAGAATTTTAATATATAATATAAAAAAAAGCGGATACACGGTGTATCTGCTTTTTTTTATGACACTTTTTAAAGAATCCAATACTTTAACTTAATTGAAAGACCGAAATAATCTTCGCAACGAGTCGCTTCAAACCCAACGAAAACAATAAGAATGATTGTCGTTTCACTGAGTTTTATAGCGGAATGCTTGACTTTTTTTAGAAACGTTTGCT
>CAZHSA010000127.1:0-9199 GCA_964535135.1 uncultured Kordia sp. | reverse complement strand
ACGAAAGTAGGGAAAATAGGTATCAGGTTTTGGGTTTTGAAAAATTTAATAAAAAAGCGAATGCCTTTTACAACATTCGCTTTTACTTTTGTAGTTTATGTTTTCTACTTATGTTTTGAGTTTAATCACGTTTTTACTAACAATCCATTTGTCCACCAAATCGCTAAGTACGTTGAGTGGCACAGCACCATTGCTCAATACTACTTCGTGAAATTCGCGTATATCAAACTTCGCTCCTAGTCGTTCTTTTGCATTGTTACGTAAGTCAATGATTTTATTCATTCCAACTTTATACGCTGTTGCCTGACTTGGCATTACAATGTGTCTTTCTACCATTTTTACAGCATCCGATTTTGCATTTGGCGTGTTTGAAGTATAGTAATCAATTCCTTGTTGACGAGTCCATTTTTTAGCGTGGATTCCTGTATCCACCACCAAACGACAGGCGCGCCACAATTCCATAGCCAAACGTCCGAAATCTGAATACGGATCACTATAAAAGCCCATTTCTTTTGGGATAAACTCCGAGTATAATCCCCAACCTTCTACATAAGCCGTGTAACGTCCGAATTTTCGAAACATCGGAACGTTTTCCAATTCTTGCGCAATGGCAATTTGCATGTGATGTCCTGGAATTCCTTCGTGATATGCCAACGCTTCCATTTGGTAACTTGGCATCGCTTCCATGGCATACATGTTTGCGTAATAGGTTCCTGGACGGGAACCATCTAATGCTGGCTGTTGATAGAATGCTTTTCCAGCAGATTTTTCTCGGAATGCTTCCACCGCTTTTACTTGAATGTCTGCTTTTGGCTTAGTAATGAATAATTCGTCCAAACGAGATTTCATCGTGTTGATCATTTCCGTTGCTTTGTCCATATAGGCTTTGCGACCTTCCGTCGTTGCCGGAAAGTAGAATTGCTTGTCATTTTTCATAAAAGCAAAGAACTCTTGTAACGAACCTTTGAATCCTACTTTATCTTTTATTATTGACATTTCACTATGAATGCGAGCCACTTCTTTTAAACCAAGTTCATGAATATCATCAGCAGTCATGTCTGTTGTAGTTGTGCGTTGCAGTGCCATATTATAAAATGCAGCTCCGTTTGGAAATTTCCAAGTGCCATCTTCAGCTGTTGCGCGCGTTCTTTGATCTTCTAGTAACGTGATTAATGAAGCATATGCAGGACGTACGGAGTTTAATAAGGCATCTTCTGCAGTGTCTTCCAAAAGTTGATGTACTTCTTCTCCCAATTCTAAATTGTTGAGTTTGGTAGTGAAATCGTTCCAAAGTGTGCTTTTCTTACTGCTAGTATCAAACGGTTTCCCTTTGATGATATTTTTACAGTCATTAATAACGTGATCAAACACAAACTTTGGTGGCATGATACCTGCTTTTTCACGTGCTTTTAGGCTTTCTTCTACTTGAGAAAAAAGTAGTTTTAAACCTTGCAAACGAGAAACATACGCTTCCGCATCTGTCGTGTCTTTAATTTGGTGCATGTTGATGAGGAACGCAGGAATTTCTGCTTGCATTCCGTGCATTTGATTCAACGGATAGTTGTACAATCTGTATTTGTAATCTTCAATATGATTGCTCATTTGTTGCTTATACAGCTTATAACTCAACACTGTAGAAGCATCCAATGCTGACTCTTCTACATTTTCGTTCAACCATTTTAAGCGATCTTTAGCGACTTGCAAGCGTTTTTCTTCACTTTTTGGCGAAATATCATCCCATTTGCCATAATCGGTTTTATCACCAATACGAGTTTGCATTTGTGGGGAATCTTTCAAATCGAGTGCAAACTGATCTTGAAACCAATCATTTAAGCGTTTGGAATGTTCTGCTACTTCTGCTGTTGTATAGGTTTTTACCGTTTCTTTTTTTTCGCTTTCGCAAGAAATTACTACTACACAAGCAAGCAGGGCAACTACACTTTTAGCGATCGTATTCATATATTTTTTGGGTTGGTTAGTTTCCTTTTTTAAACTTGTCGATACCGTCTTTTAGCCATTTTTCATATGCAACAGGATCTGGCGTATACGCTACCGCTTCTGTTATGTCGTTTCCTTGAGTATCTTGAATGACATATAATGGCTGCGCATTGGTATTGTAATGTATTTGTTGAAATTCTTGCCATTTGTGACCAATAGTGCGAATTTTATTTCCTGTAACTTTAGATTCGTACTGCTCTTCTTTAGGTAATTCTTTTCTATTGTCTGCATAGAGGGAAATTAAGACTACTTCATTACCAATTAAATCAAGAATGTTTCCTTCTGTCCAAACTTGTTCTTCCATTTTTCTGCAATTCACGCACGTGTATCCTGTAAAATCGAGCATGACAGGCTTGTTTACTTTTTTGGCATATGCAAGTCCTTTTTCGTAATCTAAAAATGCTGTCAATCCATGTGGTCCTTCATGTGATGCTTCTTCTCCACTTGCATCCGTTTTTGATGCCTCTTTTTGTTTTGCATCTGAATAATTTACGCTTGCTTGTACTCTTTTCTTATAGCCAACGCCATACGGTGATTCACTAAATCCGTTCATTGGTGGCGGAAAACCACTGATCAATTTTAACGGCGCACCCCACAATCCTGGCAATAAGTATAAGGTAAATGCTAAGACTAACATCCCTAAGGACGCTCTTCCCACAGAGATTTTTTGTAAAGGACTATCATGCGGCAATTGAAGTTTCCCGAAAAGGTATAATGCCAACGTTCCAAAGATGGCGATCCAAATAGCTAAGAATACTTCTCTGTCCAAAAAGTGAGTTTGCAAAGCAATATCGACCATGGACAAGAATTTGAACGCAAATGCCAATTCTAAGAATCCTAAAAATACTTTTACCGTATTTAGCCAACCGCCTGATTTTGGTAAAGAGTTCATCCAAGCTGGGAAAATAGCAAACAACGCAAATGGAATAGCTATCGCTAACGAGAAGCCAAACATACTTACAATTGGCATAATTCCTCCTGTTCTGGCTGCATCCGCTAAAGCGGTTCCTGCAATAGGAAACGTACATGAAAAAGATACCACAGCTAATGCCAATGCCATAAAAAAGATACCGACAATTCCTCCGCGATTTGATTGCTGATCAACTTTATTTACCCACGAATTTGGCAACATAATTTCAAATGCGCCCATAAACGAGAAGGCAAAAATGAGCAATACTGCAAACATCACTAAATTGAATGTGACTCCTGTAGAAATCTCATACATGGTATTAGAGCCAAATATCGCTGAAATAGCGGTTCCTAAGCCTGTGTAAATGATAATGATAAAAAGTCCGTATAAGATAGCATTACGAATTCCTACGGCTCTGTTTTTACTTTGCTTGGTAAAGAAACTTACCGTCATCGGAATCATTGGAAATACACAAGGTGTGAATAATACTAAGAATCCTGAACCGAATGCAATTAAAAAGGTTGCCCAAAGACTTCTTTTGTCTTTGTCTGACTTTTCTGCGACAGTTGCTTTTGAAAGATCAAATTGTATTTCTTTTGCTGTTGGTGGCAAACATTTTTCGTCATCACACACCATAAACACTACTTCTGCCGTGATTTCTTTAGTGTCTTTATCAGTTACTTTTATTTTTTGTCTAAAGGTTCCTTTTCCTTCATAAAAAGAAATTTTCTGGTTGAAAACCTTATCAAATACTTCTTTCGTTTCAGATTCTTCTACATTTCCGACAGTTTCATAAGCTTTGCCAGCATTTAAAAATGAAAATTCTGTTGGAAACGGTCCGCCATCACCATAACTTTTTTGTGAATACAAGTGCCACTTGTCTTCCACTGTAGCGTCCATGACCAATTCATATTCGTCATCGGAAAGTTTTATTACGGAACCTGACCATTGTACAGGATCAAATATTTTCGGTTGCTCGTTTTGAAAAGCATTTTGAGGAGCATTGGATGTAGCAGATTCCTCTTTTGTAGTGGCTGATTTGGGAATTGTAAACGTAAACTCTTCTTCTCCCAAAATACATTTTTCATCATCACAACTTTGATAAATCACCTCCGAAGTAATGGAAGTTGTATTCGGATTGGTCAATTTTATTTTTTGCGTAAATGTTGTTGTTCCTTCAAAATACGTGAGTTCCGCTTGAAAAACCTTGTCAAACTTGGTTATTCCTTTGCCTTCTTTGTTTTTCCCAACAAGCTTAAAATCCTTTGTTTGTTGAATAGAATCATACATGAATTCCGTTGGAAAACCGCTATCTTCTCCCAAATACTGAGAGTACAATCGCCATTTCGTCTTAATTTCTGCTTTGTAGATCAAATTGTATTCTGTGTCAGAAACCTTTTCTATTTCTGAAGTCCATGAAACAGGATCAATCATTTGTGCATGTAGCGTGAGACTGGTCACACATAAAAATAAGAGCGTAGTTAGTAATTTCTTCATTGCAATGTTAGCTTAATAATAGTGTTAGTTGGTTTGGTTACTTTGTACCGATTGTCAGAACGTTTTCCAATAATCCATACAATATTTTCTTCACTGCACAGCAACCACTGATTTTCCTTGTCAATCAATGAATACTTTTCATCTTTGAAGTATTTGCTCAGCTTTTTCTTTCCTTGCATTCCAAACGGATAAAAATAGTCTCCATTTTGCCATTTTCTTACGATTAAAGGAAATTTTAACATCTTTTTATCAACATATAGGATGTTTTTGCCAGTATTGGTAACATTTGTTACTTCTTCAATGTGCAGTTGAATGGGTGATTTTATAGTCGATTCCGAATCGTGAATAAATATCGGTTCAGAACTAGTTTCTTCTTGGTTTTGTTTTTGAATGAACAAATATTCGCGATCTTTAATAAGGCGATAGTTTGCAGAAAATATTTGCTTGCCACTTTGCCCTCTTAAGATCGTTGCAATGTCATGCCATGCGTTAAATCCGAATTCTTTGAGCAATTCATACACGTATGCTTTGGGATTGGATAGTTTCTGCAACGCTGCAATTTCAATCTGATACTGATCGTTTGCCACTTTTTCTAGCAATGTTTCCCGAAGCTGTTGAATGCTGTCTTGAATAATGTCTTTGCTTTCGCGTAAATGTGCTTGTGTCGCTTCAAAATTGTCCATAAATGTAGGATGCAATTCGTGTAATAACGGCACAATTTCGTGTCTTATTTTGTTGCGAAGGTATTTTGTAGATGCGTTACTGCTGTCTTCTCGCCATTGCAATTTGTGTTGTTCCGCATACGCGCGAATGTCGTTTCGTGTGAACGCCAACAGCGGACGCACAATGTTTTCGTTTCGTTCAGGAATGCCTGTCAAACCTTCAATTCCTGTGCCGCGTGACAAATTGATTAGAAAGGTTTCCAACACGTCGTCTTTGTGATGAGCTGTTAGAATGTAATCATATTCAAACGTTGTTGCAATTTCTTGAAACCACGCGTAGCGTAACGTTCGAGCTGCCATTTGGATGGAAATTTTCTCCTGATCCGCAACCTTTTCAGTTGCAAACTCTTTCACAAACACCTTTACATTCCAACGTTCTGCGAGTTGCTGTACAAAAACGGCGTCTTTGTCACTTTCTTCATCACGCAACTGAAAATTACAGTGTGCAAAGGCAATTGAGTAGTTTAATTTGTAGAGCAATTGAGAAAGTACCACGCTGTCCAATCCGCCACTAATGGCGATCAATAATTTTGCATCTTTCAAAAAAGGCAAATTCGCATTGATATGTTTTTCTAAATTCTCTAGCAAACGAATAGATTAAACAGAGTAAAACCCTTGTAATTCTTAGTGTTTCCAAAGATAATTAAATAGCGGAATTATCAAATAAAACGAGTTAGAAATGTTATCATTCTAGTGCAATATCAATTTTTTAAATGATAGCTTCCAACACAAAAAATATCAAAACTAACGACGATTTTGATTTCACGTAGGAATCGTATAGTTTTAGTGATGCATATTTTTTTGGTCAACTACTCCGAAGTAAGCATAAGGAGCTTCCAACTCTAATTAGAAAAAGCAAATCAAAAAGAATATGGCAGATTTATACGTACTAAAAACACAATCAAATTATGAAATTAGAAATTGACACAAAAACCTATGAAGAAATTGCCAAAGTCATTCATAGTGACACAAGTCCGGTAGGTATTGATGCAAAAAAGACGCATATTTTAATCCTTCATCAACTACAAGAAATTAACAACCGTTTAGAGCGGATAGAACAACAAATAGCAAAATAGTTACTCCAACGCTTCTCGCATGGCTTTGGCTTTTATTAAGCATTCTTCGTATTCTTTCTCAGGAATGGATTTTGCCGTAATGGCGCCACCAACCGAATAGGAAACGTATTTTTCCGTGCTGTTGTAAAGGATGGAACGAATAACGACGTTGAAATCGAAATCGTTTTGTGGTGTAAAATACCCGATGGCACCTGAATAAATACCGCGTTTGGTTTCCTCCAAGTTTTCTATAATTTGCATGGCAGAAATTTTTGGCGCGCCCGTCATACTTCCCATGGGAAACGTGGTTCGCAAAATTTCGATCGGATTTTGATGTTCGCTTACTTCCGAGGTTACCGTGGAAATCATTTGATGTACTTGATCAAAGGTGTAAATTTTGCACAACTCCTCTACTTGTACACTTCCTTTCATGGCCGTTTTTGAGAGATCGTTTCGCACCAAATCGACAATCATTACGTTTTCGGCGCGTTCTTTTTCATCGTTTCGCAAGTTTTCCGCCATTTGTTGATCTTGCTCAGCATTTTCACTACGTTTTGCCGTTCCTTTGATCGGTTGTGAAATTATTTTTGTGCCTTGCTTTTTTATGTAGCGTTCTGGCGAAGCCGAAAGTATGTATTTGTCTCCCAATCGCATGTAGGTGGCAAAAGGCGGTTTTGAAATCGCGTTTAAGTGTGTGTACGTAGAAAGTGGATCTATCTCAGCGTTTTCCGCATAGAATTCTTGGCAAAAATTCGCTTCATAAATATCACCACGATGAATGTGCGCAAGCATTTTTGTCACTTTTTCGTGGTATTCATCTTTGTGAATTCGGAGTTTTATTTTTGGGCGATGTTCTTTGTTAGAATCTTCATGTGTAAATATTTCTGAATCAATTACTGTATTTAAAATTTCTGAAACATCAGCATCTAATTCGTCATCAACTGCACGTAAATAGTGAATTTCAAGCGTATTTTCTTTTAGAAAGAATAGTTTTTTAGGCTGAAAAAAGTACAGTTCAGGAAAGTGAAGTCCATCAAAATTTTGAGAGATTAAATGCTCTACGTCATTCTTCAAATCATAGGATAAATAGCCAAAAATCCAATCGTTGGTTGTTTTTTGATATTCTTCTAATTTTTGAAATGCGTTGATGTGATCGGTTTGTAACAGTGTAAATGCATCTACCGCTAAAATGGCGTCAAAATCTCCATAATTTGTTTGATACTTGTTCGAATCAAACCAAACCACTTCATGATATTGTTGGCTCCACAACAATAATTGCTGCTTTACCTTTTTAGGATTTTTTAGGGAAATTTGTAACGTGACTCTCAAGAATTCAAGTTTAAAGTGCTAATTTCTTAATTAAAGCGCATTTTGCCAAAAGGTTCTGTAGTTTATTTTAGTTGCGCAAATATGCAAATCAAAACCAACACTATGCAACATTCGTAGTTAAATATTCCATTTTGGTAGAACTTTTTTGTTATTTATATCATATCTCTTTATTTTTAGTATGATTAAATCGTAACACAAATAATCAACCATTTCAACCGCACAAACCAATCATGAACAAAGCTTACAAGTACTTCGTCATATGGATATTTTTACTGGTCAACACGCTAGCTTTTGCGCAAATTAACGTCACTTTTGAGGGCGATAATGTTGGGCAAGTTCCAAGTATAGCGCCAGGAAATGGCACAAAGCCAAGCGGTCTTTTTGGAGATTATCAAAATACAATGACTATTCAGAACGTAAGCGGAACCATAGGAAGCAGTCAAGCTTCCGGCAAAGTAGTCGAAATTGATGTTGCCGCGACCGGAAATTTTAATTTATTAGAATTTGATGCATTATTAAATACAGGAATGATTTCTAGCGGTATTGTCAAAGTAAGTTTTGATTTTTTGGCATTTAGTGGTGAAAACAATGATGGATTTGGCTTTTTGAGAAATATTGATGACAGTGATGAAACGATTGCCGATTTAGGATTCAATTTTGATGGTGATACTTTCAATATAGGGATTCTAGATTATGATCCTGTGACAGGAGCATATTTGGAATGGAAAGATCCTGGATTTCCCAACAATACATTTAATGCTGGCGAATGGTATAATATAGAAAGTACGATCAACTTAGACAACAATACACACACGCTAAAAATTAATGGCGTGGATTATGGTGTTACAGCTGGCGTATCAAGAGCTACGGGCACAAGCTATATTGGTTCTTTTTTCAACTTAGGTACTGCTTTTGAAGGAAAGGCTGCCATGGATAATTTTAAAGTAGAAATACTCAACACTGCAACGTTACCAAACGCACCTGCCGAACTAGTTAATCTGCTAAATTTGAATCCGACAGAAGGAAATGTAATCCGAATTCCCAATGGAGATTTTCGTCAAACTGGCATTGATTGGGAAAGTAACTTAACTGCTACTTTATTCTTAAAACCATATTATCAAAATATAAATACATACACGGTTACGGTCAATACAGATTTAGACGAAGCCGATGCACGCTTATTTTCGTTCAATAGTTTTCCTTTTATTCCAAATAGAACCTATGAAGTTAGCGCAGTAGTACGCACCAATTTTCCAAGAGCCACATGGGAATTAAATATAGGATATCACGGTTCGGAAACAGAAACACCAACTCCAAACGAAATATCGCTAGGCGCACGATATTCTGGCTTGCCTTCTATTACAAGTGGTCCTGACGGTTGGGAGCGATGGACATGGCAGTTTACGCCACATTGGGACGATAACTATACGTTTGTAAATGTGTTTTTGGGATTGCATGAATACGGTCCAGGTTTTGATGGCAATGTAACTTTTGATATTGCTGATATTGCTTTTATTGAACTACCAGAAATTCCACTAAGTGTTCCTGCCCCTGGAGAAGGTGTCACTTTGCCTGGCGGGAATGGAAATCTTACAATGGCGGTTGAAAATGTAGATGCTTCCACAAATCCTATGAAAGTAACGGTGACAGGAGCTGAATACGAATTTGATACTGTACAAGGAACGCTT
>CAZHSA010000126.1:0-9884 GCA_964535135.1 uncultured Kordia sp. | reverse complement strand
TGAATGTTATGTTATCTTAAACAATCTATACAAAAGATAGACCAAAAGTAGTTATTAATTATAAAAAATGTACATTTGCGCGTCGTTATTAAAGATTTTTTAAACTCGAATAATAATTAATTGCAAATTACAGTATGAAAAAACTTATTTTTTTATTTGGATTGCTATCGGTTTGGTTTGTCAGTGGACAAAATTCAATTACGGGAATCGTACTTGATGCCAATACAGATGATGCAATTCAAAATGTTTTAGTTTCTGTTGCGGGGAATAACAACAAAGAGGTTGTTACTGATGCATCAGGAGCTTTTAAGTTAACAGATGTTGCGGCAGGCGAAGTGGATATCGTATTTACCAAAGATGGATATTCAGTTTTGAGAATGCCCGTAACGGTTACCGACGGTCAAACACTTGACTTAGGTACAATCTTGTTAAAGAAATTCATCCAAGAAGATGTTACCCTGTTAGCATTGACAGATGATGAATTGAATGATGATTCAACGGCAGCAGACAACATTTCAGGATTATTACAATCGTCAAGAGATGTCTTCTTACGTACTGCGGCTTTTGAATTCGGAGCAACTTTCTTCAGAGTAAGAGGTTTAGACTCGGAAAATGGAACAGTACTTATCAATGGTATTGAAATGAACAAAGCGTTCAACGGAAGACCACAATGGAGTAATTGGGGAGGATTGAATGATGTTGTAAGAAATCAAGAACTTACAAATGGTTTAAGCGCTTCTGATTACACATTCGGAGGAATTTTAGGAACGACAAACATCAACACAAGAGCTTCTCAATACAGAGAAGGTGGTAGGGTAACCTATTCGTCTTCAGACAGAAGTTATACCAATAGAATTATAGCAACCTATTCTTCTGGTTTACTCGAAAGTGGATGGGCGTATACAATTTCAGCAGGAAGAAGATGGGGAGATGAAGGTTTTAACGACGGTACTTTCTACGATGCAAATTCTTTATTCCTTTCCGTTGAAAAACAATTAAACGACAACCACAGTATCAACTTTACAGGAATCTACGCGCCAAACCGAAGAGGTTTATCTTCTGCGAATACACAAGAGGTATACGATCTTAAAGGAATTCGTTACAACGAATTTTGGGGATACCAAGATGGAGAAAAGCGTAACTCAAGAGTACGTAGAGTTATTGAGCCAATTTTGATGTTAAATCACTTTTGGGATATCTCAGAAAACACAACGTTAAATACAAATATAGCATACCAATTTGGTGAGCAAGGTAGAAGTCGTTTAGACTTTGGAGGAACAGATTTAGATGTAAGTGGTTTTCCAGTTGGAAACGCTGCAAACCCAAGTCCTACATACTACCAAAATTTGCCAAGTTACTTTACAAGAAACTTTCCAGACAATCCATTATTAGCTTTCCAAGCGCAAGAAGCGTTTGTAAATGATGGTCAACTTGACTGGAATGCATTGTACATTGCCAACCAAAACAACTTGGCGAGTGGTAGAAATGCGGTTAATATTGTATACGAAGATAGAGCAGATGATAGACAGTTTACTGCAAATTCAATCTTAAATACTTCCATTAACGATAATATTACATTCAATGCAAATGTGAACTTTACGTCTCTAGTTTCTGAAAACTTTGCAGAAATAACAGATTTATTAGGAGGAACAGGGTATTTAGATGTAGATCCTTTTGCAAGTGATTTAAATATAGATCCTGGAGCAGTACAAAACGACTTAAACAATCCAAATAGAGTTGTGACAGAAGGCGATCGTTTCCGTTACAATTTCGAAATTCGTTCCAATACGATTGGAGGTTTTGCGCAGGCACAATTCAAATACAAAAAAGTAGACTTCTTTGTAGGGGCTAGTGTAAAAAATACAACGTACCAGCGTGAAGGATTATACAGAAATGGTGGTTTCCCAAACAATTCATTTGGAAAAAGTGAAAAACTATCATTCACAGGTTTAGGAGCAAAAGCAGGATTGACCTATAAATTAACAGGTCGTCACTTATTCGATTTCAATGCTGGATATATAACCAGAGCACCTTCTATCCGTAATACATTCTCAAACTCAAGAGAGAATAATAATATTGTACCTGATATCTCAGAAGAAAAAATAACTTCTTTAGATGCAAGTTATATTTTCAGATCGCCAATCATCAAGGCACGATTAACTGGATATTACACAAAAATGGAAGATGCAAACGAAATCTCTTTCTTCTTTGCCGATGGTATTGGAGGAGACAACCAAGCATTTGTTCAAGAAATCTTAAAAGGTGTAGACAAACAACATATAGGTGGAGAATTAGGAATTGAAGCACAAGTAACTTCAACGATCAAATTAAAAGGTGTGGCGTCTGTAGGACAATTTACATATGCAAACAATCCAAACTTATCTGTTACGACAGAAGATAACATTGATGCAAGAGCAGCAGGATTTGTAGACGGTAGATTAGACTTCGGAGAAGTTGCCTTAAAAGATTATAAAATTGCAGGTGGTCCACAAAGAGCATTTTCTTTAGGATTTGAATATAGAGATCCTGATTACTGGTGGTTTGGTGCTACAAGTAACTTCTTCTCAAATGCATACATCGACGTAAGTCCATTGCAAAGAAGTAGTAACTTCTACACAGACTTTGACGGACAAGTATTTAACGATTACGATCCAGAATTGGCACGTGATTTATTACAACAAGAACAATTTGACGATTACATGTTAGTAAACTTAGTTGGTGGAAAATCATGGAAACTAGGTGACTACTACGTTGGTTTCTTTGCAAGTATCAACAACGTATTTGACAAAGAGTACAGAACTGGAGGTTTTGAGCAAGGAAGAAATGCTAACTTCAGAGAATTAAGAGATGATTCTGCATTGCCAACAAGAGTATTTGGTAACAGATATTGGTATGGTAGAGGAAGAACATATTTCTTAAACCTATATTTTAGATTCTAAACAAAACAAAAAAAATAAAGATTGCGTATCTTTAGATAGCGCAGAATAATAAAAATAAACAGATGAAAGCAAATAAAATTTTTAGTTTAATAGCTGTCTTAGGAACTATGGGATTAGTTATTACTTCTTGTGTTCAAGACGATGAATTTGCAATTCCTGCAGGAACAACAGCTGTTGATCCTGGATTAACTGCAAACGCTACTTTTCAAAATATGGTAGCACGATACCAACAAGCAGTTGGTGATGGTGAAGAAATTGCTGTAATTGCAACTGATGAAGCAGAAATTATCCTTGAAGGATATGTAATATCTAACGACCAAGCTGGAAACTTCTTTGAAGAATTAGTAGTTCAAAACAAAAAAGATGGTGCTAACCCAGATGCTGACCCAAGATTAGGATTCCGTGTCGACATCAACCAAGCAGCATTATCTAACAGCTACGAATTTGGTAGAAAAGTATATATCAAAATGAACGGTTTGGCAATCGGACTTGAAAATGGTGTGTACGCTATTGGAAAGCCAAATGGAAACGACATCGATCAAATTCAACCATTTGAATTAGAAGATTTCGTAGTACGTGGTACAGAAGTAGCTGCAATTTCTCCTAAAGTAACAACTATTGGAGAATTGACGGAAGCTGATGAGAATACATTCATTCAATTAGAGAATGTTCAGTTTGCGTTAAGCAATGTAGGATTAACGTATGCAGGAGAATCTTCTGATAACTTTGACGGATTTAGAACTCTTGAAGAATGTGATGATAGTGGAATAATTTCTTTACAGACAAGTACATTTGCTGATTTCAAATCATTAACTGTAAACGAAAACAAAGGAACCATTCAAGGTGTATTTACAAGAGATTTTGGTGATGATGCCAATGTTTTAGTGATCAATACGTTAGCAGACATCAACTTTACAGATACTGTTCGTTGTGATCCAAACGTTTTAGATTGTACTGGACCAGTTTCTACGGCAACAACAATTTTCGAAGAAGATTTCCAATCAATCACAAACGAAGCGCAATTAGATGCTCTAGGATGGACAAACGTAAACGTATCAGGAGGTTCTGAGCGTTATGAAGACAGTTCATTCTCAGGTGATACATACATGAAAATTTCTGCTTTCGGAACAGGAGAAAGCCCATTAGAAGCTTGGTTAGTAACTCCAGCAATCAACTTAGATAGCACTACAGAAGAAGAATTAACTTTTGAAATTTCTGCAAACTTCGAAACAGGAACTATCTTAGAAGCATTCATTACAAACGCATACACAGGTGATCCATTAACAACTGAGTGGACATTAATCGACGCAAACATTCCAGTAGGAGGAAGCGGATTTGGTAGCTTTGTAGAATCAAACATCAACATTTCTTGTTTAGATGGAGATGTTCGTGTAGCTTTCAAGTACTTAGGTGCTGACGGTGGAGCAGAAACAAGATACCACATTGACGATATCAAAATAACAGGAATGTAAAATTCTTGAAACATTATACATTATAAAAAAAGAGTGCTAGCAATAGCGCTCTTTTTTTATGAAGTATAGCCATTCTTTAGTTTCCAACTCATATTCAGCGCGAGTTTTAACTCGTGCTACAAAAAAACTACTCCTCCGTTTGCCACAACGCAAAAGAAATAATATCTGCGAGCTCCTCGCGCTTGCTTTTCTGAGTCCTGTCAAAGCCGTGACCTTCTGAGAAATTGACAGACAGTAAAATTGGATTATCCGAATTGGTAGCCGCTTGCAAACGTGCCGCAAACTTCGCAGGTTGCCATGCCGCCACGCGCGAATCATTAATGCCCGAAGTCAAAAATACCGCAGGATACGCCACATCTTTTTTAATATGATGATAGGAATCCATAGTTAGCAACGCTTCAAAACCTACAGCGTCTTTTACGGTGCCAAACTCTTTCACATTATTCTGTCCGTTTGGCGCAATTTCTGAGCGTACAGTGTTCAACAAACCAACTCTTATCACAACGGCTGCATACAAATCGGGACGTTCGGTAACAGCACGACCAATTGTAATGCCGCCAGCACTTCCGCCCCAAACAGCAAAGCGCTTTGGTGAAGTATAGCCTTCAGCAATCAAATATTCGGTGCAGGCAATAAAATCTTTCCAAGAATTTGGTTTCGTCGTCTTATAGCCAGCTTTGTGCCATAGTTCCCCTTTTTCACCACCGCCACGTACATGCGCTACCGCGTAAATACCACCTTCTGATAGCCAATACAGCAAATACGGATACAACATCGGTTCATTAATCCAATTATAACAGCCATAACCGTTAAGCAATACACGATTATTACCGTTCTTTACCATTCCTTTCTTATAAATAATAGACAAAGGAACCTGAACACCATCGTGAGACGTAATTTCAATCTCTTTTACAACGACATCTGCCAATTCTGGATAACTGATCACTCTGGCAATATTCTCTTTCGTAAACGTCTTCTTTTGCGGATGAAAACGATATCTATTTTTATGACTTGTCCAACCTTGTGTTTCTATCCATATTTGAGGGAACTGAACTCCAATCGTTGACAAACTGATACTTCCTGCGGCTGTTGGTAACTTCAGTTTCTCAACCTGATTCTTTTCTAGCTGATACAAACTGGCTTTCACACCATTTTTAGTCGTAGTGTAAAACAATCCGTGAGTCGTAATGGTAAAATCTTTTAAAATTTCATTATTGTACGGAGGAATGATTTCGGTGGGAACATCAAAATTCACGTTCGTTAGTGAAGTTGCATAAATGCCAAAATTAGAAGCATTTTGCGCGCTTGTATAAAAAATACTGTCGTTGTATGGCAGAAACTTTTCTACTTTGTGCTTTTTTTGAAACAGTGGTTTCCAAGTCACATGCTCTTTGGTCAACTCTGTAATAGGCGCATAATAATAATCTTTGAAGCCAATGCCGCCCACACGTCCAAACATATATGTTGGATGTTGTCCAAAAATATTCACAATAGGAAAATCTTCAGGATTCAAGTGGAGTTCTGGATGTGTTTTTCGGGAAAACAGCACGTGCAAATCTTTCGGATCGGTTCCTAAGCGATACAAAACAGTCGCCGAATTCAAAATATAGTTGGGCGACGTTGTATCAATATCAGGAATATGCAAATAGGTAAAGCCAGAATTATCGGGTAACCAATGAATACCGCCCAACTCGGACGGCCAGCTATGATCAATCACTTCTTTGTGAAAAGTTTTGGTTGGCACATCATAAATAACGATCTCTGAAAACTCTTCGTCATTTTTGGTAAAACCAATGGCTATTTTTTGTCCATTCCAGCTTGGCTGAAAATAATTAATAATATACGTGTCTTTTGAATGGGTTTTATACTGTTCTGAATTAAAAATTTCTTCTTCTTTACCAGTATTTCCAGCTTTAAAACATAAAATAGTAGCTTCATGATTTTCAGAATACCGTACATAATAATACGCTTCTGGCGAAAGTACTTTTAAATTAAAAATACTTTCCGAGCGCATTTCGTCGTGCAAACGAATCTTATCAATAAGCTGCTGACGTCCAGAAATTTGTTGTAATGTATTTTCAGTATACGTGTTTTGAGAAGTTAACCATGACAATACGGTAGTATCTTTTAAGTTTTCCAAATATTGATACGGATCTTCAACAGTGGTAGAAAAATAAGTATTCTGTGTCAGTTGTGGTTGTGCTACATGCGGCTGTTGTTGGTTAGGAACACACTGCGTTAACAACAGTAAAAATAAAAGATAATATGACAACTGGTTTTTCATGAAGATAGTAGGAGGTTTTTAAAAAGTGTAAAATGCTAAATCGAGAAATGGTAGGATACCCGAAATAGCACTTTACGTATAAATAGAGAAATATAAAATTAACCTTGCGTATCAATTGTATCTCCTCCGCAATTATAAGTACATGTATTATTTGTTGGGCAAGTTTCAGTTTCTTTCGGAATAGATCCTCCATATATAGTATGAACGTCTCCTACCTTTGCTACTTTTAATTTTGATAAGCTTAATTTTCCTAAGTTTCTTTTTGTAATTTTCATGCTCAATTTTTTTTTTGGTTACAGTGTAAAAGTAGATCAAATCATACACCTATTATAACGAAGTATCGTGATATTTATAAATATCACGACAAAAAATAAAGTTTAAAATATTGATAATCAGGCAGCTGCTTCTATTTTTTGATTTTCAAGCTGTTTTAAGAAGTAAGATGGGTTTATGCCCGTTTTTTTGTGAAAAGCGATCGAAAATGACTGTGCATTGTTAAAGCCAACCTCTTGTGCAATGGCCTTAATTGTATACGAACGGAAGCGTTTATCTTCTTTCAATCGTGTAATGGCATAATCAATTCGAATCTCATTCATATACTTGGCAAAGTTCATTCCTTTAGTCATATTAATAATCTTTGACAAGTACGTACTATTCGTATCAAGTTCTTTGGCGAGTTTGGTAAGTGTGTAATTCTTTTTGGCAAAGCGATGTGTATCTTCAAACTTTTTCAACTTTACCAAAATACCGTCTACAATATCTTGTGGCAAACCAATAGTTTCTTTTTCTGTTGTAATACGCGGTGTCGTTTTTTGGGAAACAACCACCACTTTGGGTGCAGACTTTTCTTTTTCTTTCTGAATTTTCTTTTGGTCATATTCCTCCATCAACGCTATAAAACGTTTCTTGTACAAGGCATTTCTTCGGAAGAAATAAAAAATAATCACCAACAAAACAATCGACACAATAATAAGTGCAATAACTACCTTTTGCGACAAAAAGTTTTCATCTTGCAATTGACTAATGAGTTCTTCTTTTTCATTGAGGAGTTCTTCCTTTTCAGAAATCATCAAAGGTGTTTCATATTTTTGAACAATCTCTTTTCCTAAATTCTGATACTTTTCTCTAATACTTTCATCAACGGCCAGTAACTTTTCAATAGAGGCGAGTTGTTTTTCGGCATCATTGGTGGTTTTGTATTCCCTATTCAAATACTCATATGCTTCTTTTGCCTGAAAAATCACTTTAGGCTTTTCTTTATAAATAGAATCTACTTTGGTCAAATAGCTAATTCCTTCCTTATTTTCTCCAAGTTTCTCTTTACACTTATATATATAAATGTAGTTAGAGCAAAGCGCTTTTTCATTAGTGGCTAAAAATTGGGTGGCTTTCAGCAAACTATCAATTCCGCGATTGTAATCTTCCTTATAATACGACATCACGCCATACGAGGTTAAAAAGAAAGGATACAAATAGTGTTTAGGATGTTGTAAACTCGCTTTAATACCACGCTGGTGAACCACTTCGGCAGAATCTAATATCTTATTCTTATTATATGAATCTGCCAACGCAAACAACGATTTTAAATACTGTTCCGGATCTTTCTCATCAAAAGCATTTGTACGGATAAACTCAATATTCTGTTGAAAAATTTGCAAGGCTTCTTCTCGTTCGTCACTTACATTTTTAAGTAATCCTATATAATGTTTAATGGAAATTTGCTGTGCTATATTCGCTGTTTCCAGTGCCAAATCGTTTGCCGTAGCAAAATTGGTAAGCGCAGCATTATACTTAGAGTTGTAATATAATTGTATGCCTTTCAATAAATATCCGGCAGCCGGATACTGTTCTAGCTTGGTATTTTTGGTCAACAAAATAATGCTGTCTGTATACGAAATGGCAGTTGGTGTATGACTAAAGTGTGAGACTAGCAATTCGTATCCTTTAACTATCTGTGCCGTATTTGCTTCTTTTTTGGCTTTCGCCAGATAGTTCTTTGCAATCGAAAATGCTTTTTTGGGAGTATTTGCGGCATAAAAATCGGATTTCATGTCTTCAAAAGTTCCCGAACTCAATTGAGAAAAGGCTGTAGAAGTATAAAAAAACATCAAAATGATGAAGCAAAATTGTGTGAAATGCATCCTTTTACACAAAAATGCAGGTATCATCGCTTCAAAAGGACTCAAAAAATAAGTAGGTTTTTTCACTTTTTCTTCAATTTTTTTCTGATTGACGCAAAAAAAGACAAAATAAGTAGCTTTTTGCACGCTAAAACCAATCAAATCTGTAAGAAAAACCCCTTAAAGTTGCTTAAAAATTTAAGAAACACAGATATATTCCTTACAAACGATTATAAAGATAGTACTTTTTGAAAGAATAATGATACTTCTCTTGAAAGCAAGTAATACTGCTGCTTTCGCCAAAAAACCGACTCGTGGAATTTATAAATCTGGTGCGTGAGATTTATAAACGTCAGCACTAACTGCTTGATAAACAGAAAATAAGGTCATTATTTAGCAGTGTGATTCTGTTGCAACAATCATCAAGGCGGAAACGGAAAAGCCTTCTAAATTTTAAAAAGAGTACGTATTAAATCAAATTATTTTAAAACAAATTATAACCATTTAAATCAAATCATTATGAAAACTAAAATCTTTTTACCAGTACTAGCAATGTTAAGCTTAATGTTATTTTCTTTCACAACAAACACAGAAGCGAAGGATTATGCTGCAATTGAAGTTTCTGAAAATGGAACATACTACATGTACAACGCTACATTTGACCAACATGACAAAGAGCAACTTATTGAATTAGACCATCACTTTGCGAACAACGCAGATGCTGCTCAATTAAGAATTACTATTAGTCGTGTAAGAACATGGAATGAGAAAGACTTTACAGAAAAATCATTTATTGTTTCTGAACGTGCAATTAGCCAAGACATATTAAATGCAGAAATCGTTACAGAATACCGTAACAGATTAGATGGAATTATGGCTAGATATGTTGACGGTGGCAGAAGAGAATAATCAACAATTTGTTACAATTTAACATAGAAAAGTTAACAATATGAAAACCCGTTTAGTAATCACTACTTTTTTATGTTCTTCCATAGTAACCATCCAACTAATATGCTTAGTGTTTGTAAATACTTATCAGCTGGTTGATGGTTACTATGTAACAAATGGA
>CAZHSA010000125.1:0-9919 GCA_964535135.1 uncultured Kordia sp. | reverse complement strand
TTTTAGCTCATGTGGTTTCTATTTTATTAAATAGGAATTCGTGAATCTTCGATGTCTTTGCTTACCCAAAGAATACTGAATCAAGTTCAGCACAGGCGTCAACAAAAGAAAGGGAACTTTTAGTTCATGCATTCTTATTTTATATTAAGGTATTCATGAATGTAAACATTTCCAGAGGTATTTTTAGTTTTTCTTTTTGGGAAAAACTAAAACCGCATGAATTTTTCTAAATTTTTTAGTTCGTGAGTTTTCTATTTTAAATTATTGAACTCATGAATCTTCGATTTCCAAGGTTTCAAAAATTTTTAACGAAAAATCCCTGCTATACTGCGGAAAAGAGGAGTTTCAAACTAAACTTTTTGCATCGAATTCACATTAAAATAGAGTTCCAACAAGAAAAATAGGCCCCTATAAATTTTAAAATCCTTACCAACTTACGTTTGTAGGGATTTTTTTGTTTGTCATAGTATTTCAAGTAAGATTTTATCAATGAAAAATAAATTCCCGCTAAACATGTATCTTGTATCACATGCAAGCATACTTACAACCTACGTTTTATTTTGATTATGAAAGTCCAGAAATTCAAAAACTGATTTCACGCTTTCAACCTCTTTCTGATCAAGAAAAAATATCACAACTCTACACGCATATACGTGACGATTGGCGTTACAATCCATACAAAATTGGACTCACCGCAACTCATTTCAAAGCGAGTACCATTTACCATAAAACCCAAGCACATTGCATTGACAAATCCATTCTTTACATTGCAGGATTGCGCGCACTTCACATTCCTGCACGTTTACGTTTAGCAAAAGTTTCCAATCATATTGCAGTAGAACGTTTGGAACAAAAACTAGGTTCGCACGAAATTGCACCACATGGTTTGGTAGAAGTATATCACAATAATACTTGGTTCAAATGTTCGCCTGTTTTCAATAAAGAATTATGTGATATGTACAATGTGGCTCCATTAGATTTTAACGGAACTGAAAGCGCCATTCTGCAAGAATACAACCGAGACCATGCAAAGTTTATGGAGTATCTAGAAGATTATGGAAGCTTTGCAGATGTTCCGTTGGATTTTATCAAAGAAACCTTTAAAAATCAGTATCCAGTATTGTACGAGCAATTCAAAAATGCTGAAGAAGTCAATATCAACTAATTTCAATTAAAAGTCATACATTTAACCTTTACACATACACCTTCACATCATGCTTACACGTAGAAACTATTCTGTCAGAGAAATGTTTAGTTGGACTAGGCGTTACACTTTAATTTTTATCATTTTATCGCTCATTCCTGTACTTTTATACACCGTTTTTAGATAGCATTGGCTGCACTTGCCGTGGCTTCCTATCGGATTGATCGGTACGGCATTGGCGTTTATCATTTCATTTAAAAATAATGCCTCATACGATCGTTTGTGGGAAGCTCGAAAAATTTGGGGCGGCATTGTGAATGCTTCCCGATCTTTTGCCATTATGGTCAATGATTTTATTACGAACGAACGTGCCAAAGAAAAGTATTCTGATGAAGAACTTTTTCGTATGCGAAAACAACTCATCATGCGCCATGTAGCGTGGATGACTTCGTTGCGACATGCACTCCGAGTAACGAAGCCTTGGGAATATTCGCATAAAAATAAATCGGATAGAGAATACATGAAAAAAATTCATATTCATGAACGTGCTTTTTCACTATCAGATCAATTAGAAGGCTATGTAAGTGAAGAAGAAAAACAATACATTCTGAGCAAAAAGAACAAACAAACTGCCTGTATCAACCTACAATCTAAACAATTGCGATCGTTGAAAGAAAGCGGTCATATTTGGGAGTTTTCTTTTTTAAAGATGGAAGATATGATGGTGGAATTTTTCACCTTGCAAAGAAAAGTAGAGCGCATTAAGAATTTTCCATATCCAAGACAATTTGCCACGTTAAATCGTTTTTTTATCTGGATTTTTGTGATTTTATTACCATATGGGATGATGCACGAATTTGACAAAATTGGACAAGAAGTAGTTGCCTTAGCCGAAACATGGAAACCCCATCCTGAAGGTGGATTTCACTATATTATTGAATGGATTGGCGCCAACTTTGTATGGTTTACGATTCCGTTTAGCGTGATCATTTCTTGGATATTTCACACGATGGAACGGATTGGAGAAGTTTCTGAAAATCCGTTTGAAGGTATTTCTAACGATGTTCCTATCACTACCATGTCGCGCGGTATTGAAATTGACATTCGACAAATGATTGAAGATGACGAAGCCGAAATTCCGGAACCGATTCTAGAACAAAACGGGATACAAATGTAGTTTTGTTACGAGTATAATCACATGTTTTTGGTTGACGATTGTTTCTTCCATAAAAATTTACATCTGTAATTACGAGAATTCTTAGCTGTAAAAACAAAAACACTTACCGCTCTTAACACGTTGATTTTGAAATGTATAAAATTTATTATACATTTATTTCAAACTTTAACTTAATTGCGGAAGCCGAAAAGCATACAGAGTAGGCATAATCAATTCTCACTATAATTATGAAAAAATTAAAACTTAATGAATCAAAACTAAAGCTTCACAAAGAAAAAATTACTAAGCTGAACGACAAAAAGCATGTAGCTGTTAAAGGTGGTGCAACTGACTGGCCAGATACAGCTAAATATTGCGAGCCTATTCGTATTACACAAGGAAATTGTGATATTCCAACTATTGGACACGATGACGGACCAAACTGCTTAAGCGCTACCGATTGGGGATGGTGCTGGTGTCACGGAATTTAATTCAACACTGAACATATTTTCATAAAATAGCATGATGGTTTTTCAATAACCATCATGCTATTTTTTTTGCGCTAATTTTTATCATATATTTAAGAAAACTTAGTGCGGAAGCCGAAAAGCATATAGAGTAGGCAAATTAATTCACATATAATCATGAAAAAATTAAAAATTAACGAATCAAAATTAAAACTTCACAAAGAGAAAATCTCAAAATTCTCTAATGAAAAGTATGACCAAGTAAAAGGAGGAGCTTCTGACGGGCCGACAGCATGCCAAGCATGTCCTATAGGTAGAATCACAGAGGGCGATTGTGACATTCCAACCATTGGTCACGATGACGGATCATACTGCCTAAGTGCTACCGATTGGGGATGGTGCTGGTGTCATGGTAGATAATAAATAGAAAAGCTTATTTTAGTGAATACTATGGCGATTCGTCTATGAATCGCCATACTTTTTAATATATTATTTATGTCTTATAAAATCAACAAAGGAGACGCGTTTTATAATGAATCTGTAGCCTTACTAGATCAATTATTTGCGGCGACTTCTAAAGTTAAACCCAGTGGTGACAGTATTTTGAACGACTTGGGAATCATCGTTTTTACAAGTGTTTACAATCATTATTTTGGAAATGACAAAAGCAAGTCCGTTTTGGAAAGTCAAGTGGCTATTTTTGAAGAAGCCTTGAATGAGTATGCCGTTGAAAACCCTGCCAAACAAACACTTGCAACTGGTTATTTATCGTTTGGGTTGGTATATCAGTTTCTTAAAAAATATGCAAGTATGGAAGCATCGCCATATTTTGAAGAAAACTTAGATGAGATTGCCTTTTCTGCTTTGGAGTTTCAACTAGATATTGGAAATCTTGATTTTTTATACGGTGCTACTGGCATTTTACACTACATGCTTCGTTATACAAAGGACAAACAAACACTGCATAAAGCAATCTCTTTATACGTTCAATTTATACTCAAAACGAAACTAGAATTAAAAGACGGAATTACTTGGGAAGATTATTATTTTAGACATCGAGAAGGCAAAGTTGGTATCAATTTAGGACTAGCACATGGCGTTCCTGGTATTTTAAAAGTACTGCTTTCAATTTATACATATGTAGACCATCCTGTCTTTAAAAGTGAAATAAAAAAACTAGTACACGGCGCAACTATGTTCTTAAAAAATGTGGTTTTTGAAGCGAATGAAATTGCCTATTCTTACTTTTACATTCCTGAAGCAGAACAAGAAGTTTCTACTGTAGATACACGTTTGGGCTGGTGTTATGGAGACATAAGCAACGCTATCATTTTGCATGAAGCTGGCGTGGCACTTGAAGATGAAACTACGATTACATTTTCTAAAGAAATTATAGATAAAACCCTCAATCGAAAAGCCCAAAAAAGTACAAAGGTGAGAGACGCCGGACTGTGTCATGGATCTGCAGGATTGTATCATATGTACAATATTCTTTATAGTTATACTCCTAAATCTGAGCTTCAAGAAATATCGAAATATTGGCTTCAAGAGACGTTTACACAATGTGCTGCTTCTAACAGTGAAGAAACGTATCAAAAATTTAATCCTATTGAAAAAAAGTATGAAACAGATCATGGTTTTTTAGAAGGCGCAGCTGGAATTGGATTGTCGCTCATCACTTTCTTAACCGAAGATCGACATTGGGACGAATTGCTGTTGTTGCATAAATTTTGAGTCCCTCAAAAGATGAAAATGAGATAGGAAATAGCCATTGAGGCTTTAATACGTTCACAGTTATCTCTATAAAAGACCTTACAAAACTAAGAGGAAGAACGGTATGTTATGCTATTCTGGGTGAGACTGCTATAACGCCATTTATAAAGTATAAATTAGAATTCTCTTCTCTTAGATTTTTAAACGGTAAAAATGCAACCGATTTTTCTTGATCTTCTTTAGATTCAAAAGAAGTGAATTGATCCTTAAAAAAGAAAATAATAACAATGATTGATGTCGTTGTGATTGTTATAATATAGCTGTTAAAGTTTGTGTTTTTTATGACAACTTCTTTTGCTTCTGCTTCTTGTAGCATTTTTATTGCTTTCTGCAAACGTATTTCTCGGATAAACTGACTCACAGACAAATTGGCTTGCTTTTTTGTTTTCTAAGCAAACTAGAGCGACTCCTATTCACTTTATCTGCCAACTTGGAAACACCAAATTGCTCGTTAGAAATAGTATCTAAAAACTACGAATTTCATTTTAGCTCTTTTTGGATTTACCGCTTTATTAGATCCTCTTTTTAATCAAATAGGTTTTTTCAACAGCACAGTACCTTTATACGGAACAATAATCTTTTCGATGTGTGCTCTATTATGTTTATGGTTAGCATTTTCAAACACATTCAAATTAAGTCGTATGTCAATTTTATCAACTGTAGCAAGTGTTATACTGAGTATTATTATCGAGCTATTTTTCAATTACTTATATTAAATATTTACAAAAAAGAGTCCAATTAATTACTTCTGAACTTCCTTAACAAAAATAACTTACGCAATTTTTCACTTAGGAAGTATAGATAAAAGAAGAACAGTTATTGAATTCAATCATCATATTCCCCGATGGAATTACGTATGATAGAAAAAATGATGTAGTTCGAACCCAAAAAGTAAATTCAGTATTTGAATTAACACGCTTTCTACCAATAAGTTAAAAATAAAAGCGGACAAAAAAACAAAAATGTTAATTTGTCCGCTCCTGTGACCGCGAACCTTCAAAGTTCGAACTTTTTGGTGGAGGATTTGAGGGAGATTAGTTTATTTGTAAAAGAACATGTTCTTTTAAGTTAAAGTCTAACAACCAAAGTTATATCCTATTACAAGAAGCACCAGAATCTTAGCGAAACTGGTGCTGAATTAAATAAACTAATCCCAAAAATTATGGAATGAAAAACATGAATAGGAAAAAGCATCAAAACCTTAGCAAATTTGATACTTATAACGAATTCAAAACAGTAGCGGAATAAAATACATGAAAAAGACTGTAAGTAGTAGTACCGCTATGATATTTAAAAGAAAACCTGCTCGGACCATATCTTTTACTTTAATATAGCCACTAGCAAAAACTATGGCGTTTGGGGGTGTTGCCATTGGCAACATAAAAGCGCAACTACTAGCCATGGTTACTGGTATTAATAAATACAATATGGGAATGCCTAATCCGATAGCTATTCCAGCAACTACAGGTGCTAATACTGCAACTAATGCTACATTACTCATTAACTCCGTCATAAATAACATTAAAACAATTAGTAATATTGCCGTGAATAGCACACTCACATCACTCGTTGTAATAAAGTTTGTAACAACATCTACAATGCCGCTTGAAGACATTCCTTTGGCTAATGCCAAACCACCTCCAAATAGTATTAAAATTCCCCAAGAAAGATTTTTAGTATCGCTCCACTTTAATATAAAATCTCCTTTTTTCAAATTAAAAGGAACCGCAAATAAGGCAAGTGCACCTAAAATACTAATCATAGTATCTGTGAGTCCTAAACTAGGGATGAAAGAATTGATGAGTGTTCTAAATATCCAAAGCGATACAATCACTGCAAAAATAATGAGCACAAGTTTTTCTTTCCCAGAGATTTTACCTAATTTTTTAAGTTCACCATCAATAATACCTTTAGAGGTTTTAAAGGCTAAACCTTTACTAGGAAAAATCCAGAATACTAAGATAAAATAGGCAATGGCAACTAAAATTATGGAAAAAGGCAAGCCTATAAGCATCCAATTAAAGAACGATATTTCTATGTTGTATTCATTTTCTAGCAGTCCAATTAAAACTGAGTTTGGTGGCGTTCCAATAACGGTTGCAATACCTCCAGCATTTGCCGAATAGGCAATGCCAAGCATTACTGCCAGTGAAAAATTTCTATCTTTTTTTGTAAATCCATCTTCATCATCAATAAGCATTTTAATGACAGACATTGCAATGGGCAACATGACAACGGTGCTGGCGGTATTGCTAATCCACATGCTCATGAATGCAGTCGCAATCATAAATCCTAAAATTACTTTGTTAGGCGTTGTTCCAGTTTTTTTGATAATACTGAGGGCAATTCTTTTGTGTAGGTTTACTTTCTCTATAGCTAATGCGAGGACAAATCCACCAAAAAAAAGAAAAACGATCGGACTTCCATAATTTGCACCTACATCAGCAATGGGGATGACTTTTAATAATGGAAATATTAATAATGGTAATAAAGCCGTGACAGATATTGAGACTGCTTCTGTAATCCACCAGCAAACCATCCATAAAGCTAAGGCGATAACTGCATCTCCTTTTTCAGAAACAATTTCGACAGGCAAACATAAAATGATACTGAATAGTAAAGGTCCTAAAAACAGACCGATTTTTTTTGATAGTGGGTAATTTTCCATAAGTCAATTTAAACAATAACCTTCACATGATAAAAAGCAAAGGCTATTGTTATTATAATTTCTTTTCTTAAAATTTAAAACTCAAATTGGCGTTCCAACTTGCTCCGCTTAAGCCAAACTGTGAAACTCTTCTACTATATGCAAACATACCTCCACCATAATTTGCTGAATGCGAATGTCTGTCTGGATATACATTAAATATATTAGCACCTGCAATCCCAACTTTTATAGAACTTGATAATTGGTACGTAATATTTAAATCCGTAAGAATTTTTGATGAAAATACTTGATCTCTTATTTCTAAAGCTCCATCATTCCATGTGTTTGCGACTAATGCATCACTAGGATCTACATATTCTACTTCTCCAAATCGAGTTGCGGTAACTCCAAAATTAAATTTATCTATAGCATACGTAGCTCCTAATATTATTTTACTTCTAGGTTGTGCTACTTCTAATCTTGAAACTTCTTCTCTGTTAAAAAGTTCGTTTTCAAATCCTTGTAAAAACTGACCTGTGTTCACGATTGGATCACCATTTCCGTCTCTAGGTAATTTTGTTTCTGTAAAATTACCGGCTCCAGTGATGGTTAATTTTCCTTTTCCAAGATCCGTTTTGTACGCCATTACAAAGTCTAATCCTTTGGTTTCAGTATCCGCAACATTGGTCATAAACTGAACTTGTGACAAACCTGCGTTGTCTAATATTGTTGCAAATCGCGGATCTTGGTCGCCATTAAAACGACCTGTAATTCCGATTCTATCTTCAATATTTACTTTATATGCATCTACCGTAATTGAAAGTTTGCTAAATAGTTTTGCGGTAAAACCTATACTTAAGTTTGTTGAAGTTTCTGGTTTTAAATTTTGAATCCCAAATTGTCTCGTTACTGGACTATCATCATTTAGGTGTGCAAGATTTACTCCATCAATAGTTCCATCATCTAAAGTTACAAATTGAAGCGTGAAGCTTGAAAAGTATTTTTGAGGCAATGATGGCGCTCTAAATCCAGTACTATACGTTCCTCTAACTGTGAAGTTGTCTGATATTTTGTATCGCGAACCTAGTTTCCAGCTAAAGTTATCTCCAAAATCTGAATAATCTTCATATCTACCAGCAAGTGTTACCAATAACTTTTCTGTTAATTCTCCTTCAAAATCTGCATAAATACCAGAATTGAATCTAAACTTGTTAATTGCATTTCCGGGTTGATATCCTGGGAATACCTGACTTCCTGATGCTTGTAAACCATCGGTAGGATCTTCGTCATAATTTTGCCAAGATTCTTCCTGACCTTCTATTTGTTGGAAATTTTCTAATCTAAATTCTGATCCAAAAGCAATATTTAAAGGAAAGCCTGCGTCTACTTCTTTGGAAACATTTAAGTTAATGACATCTTGAAAGTATTTTAACTGCCCCGCATCAAATGTAGTTGGAGATTCTAAAAATAAAGATGCATTATTTGTATTGTAGATCGTCCATTTAAAAGAGTTAGAACCATACGAATTACTTAAATCTACGTCCCAACCGTTAAAATTTGTTTCTACACCAAAAGCTGCTGATAAATCCTGAATGTCTGAATCGATATGAGGAGAAAAACCTAAAGGATATAAACCAGATTGTCTTGCGCCTTGATTCGGTCGTCTCACAAAACCTGTCGCTGTTCCTAGTCTATAATTATATCCTCCAAAAGCATAAAACTTACTTTTTTCATTAAAAGGCAATTCTGTATTAAATACAATTCCAGCATTCGTAGTACCAGAACCTCCCATATTTGCAACTCTTCTACCATTAAAATCACTTAATTCATTTACGGTAGCAAATCCAAATTGATCTCCCCAAAGCGCATTGTATGCAGCAATAGCTTCTGGGTTTCCTTGATTGAATGCTGCAAATTCTGCTACAGGATCATCGCGTCTTTCATCAGAAAATAATTCTATCGTATAATCATCCATTCTATTGAAAAGGTTTTTAGATAAATAACTTAGTGTCAAGTTTAAAAAACCGCCTTTTTCACCAATTCCTACTCCGTAGTTTGCACTAAACTGAAAGTTTTCTCCTCCGCCTTTTCCGCGTGTAGAAGCTAAATCTGGGTTGTCTGCATACGGATTAAATTCTTCAAGAAAGCTAGGTGCTTCAGGTGGCGCTGCTAAAAATCCTGCATTGAATTTTACTTCTCCTTTTCCGGGACTTTTCTTGAGGACAATATTAATTACACCTGCAATAGCATCTGAACCATATTGAGCCGATGCTCCATCTCTTAATACTTCTATACGTTCAACAGCTGCCATTGGTATAGAATTCAAATCGGTTCCTACTTGACCTCTACCAACTGTTCCATTTACGTTCATTAACGATGTTGCATGTCTTCTTTTTCCATTAATTAATACAAGCGTTTGATCGGCTCCTAAACCTCTTAATGACATGGGATCAATATGATCTGAACCATGACCAATGTTTTGTTTGGTGGAATGAAATGAAGGCGCAGCAAATTGCATTACTTGTGATAATTCCGTTTGCGGAGATTGCTCTATTTGTTTAATTCCGATGACATCAATTGGAGCTACTGATTCTAATTGCGTTCTTGGTTTACCGCGAGAACCTACTAATACAACACCATCGAGTTGCGCAGCATCTTCTGCTAGTATGACTTCTACGGTTGATTTTCCAGTAACGTCTACTTCCGTTGTTTTGTATCCGATAAAAGAGATT
>CAZHSA010000124.1:0-9976 GCA_964535135.1 uncultured Kordia sp. | reverse complement strand
CTGTAGGAGTTTGTGTAGTATTTTCTGTTTGCATGTTGTTAGTTTTTTATGATGGTGCAAAATTATAAAATCGAATGTTTAGAAAATAACAATCTCATAGAATTTTCAGTCAATCTATTAACGGTCCTAAAAACCTGTTAAATAACATTTATATCTTTTCTGAATTGTATGGTATTACATTTTTAGAAACATTCGTAACAAAATCACGGTCAATGCTAAAAAAGCAGGTGTTCCTTGTACAATTAAAATGCGTTTACTTTTGGTAGAGTATGCGCCATACAATGCAGCAACGCACACGCAAATGATAAAAAATAGACTTACAGAAATATCTTTGGTGTACAAAGACCAAAACAATCCGGCGGCTAAAAAACCGTTGTACAATCCTTGATTGGCGGCAAGTGTTTTTGTTTCTTCAGCAAAGGTTTTTGATTTCAACCCGAAAGTTTTCATGCCTTTAGGTGTTGTCCACAAAAACATTTCTATATATAAAATGTATACGTGTTCTATCGCGACAAGCGCAATTAAAATAGTTTCTAAAATTTTCATAAGCGTGAACTTTGTAGGTGTTGTTAAAAGATTAGGTAAATAAAAGATAGAAAAAATCTGCGAGTATAAAAAAAGCGTCTTCAAATTATGAAAACGCTTTTCTGATATGATAGGTGTTTTTTTATTTTACTTCAAACGTAAGTTTTAAGTTTACACGATATTCTACTACAGCTCCATCTTGAACAATTGCACTCTGATCTTGTACATATACAGATTTAATGTTCTTTACTGATTTCGAAGCTTGTTTTACCGCTTTTGCAGTTGCATCTTCCCAACTTTTCTTTGAATTTGAAAGTACTTCAATTACTTTTAATACTGCCATAATAGTGTTTTTAAAGGTTATATAATAATTTACCTCTCAAATTACGGCAATTCTAGTAATTATAAAAGTATTTCTTATCCGTTAATTGCAACAACTTCGTTGATCTGCCCTTTTAATAGGTTCTTTAACGTATTTTCAATACCACTCTTTAATGTCATAGTAGATGATGGACAACCACTACACGCTCCTTGTAATACTACTTTTACCACTTTAGAAACTGGATCGTACGAGTCAAACATAATATTTCCACCATCACTAGCAACTGCTGGTTTTATATATTCTTCTAAAATATTGATGATTTCTTTTGAAATATCATCTAGCGCTTCAAAACTTTCATCTGAAATTTGCACTTTTTCCTTTTGTGCTGCTGGAATATCTGCTGAGATCACTTCTTTTCCTTCTTGAATATAGTTGCGGATAAATTCACGAATTTCCATTGTAATGTCATTCCATTCCACCATATCGTACTTTGTGATAGAAATGTAATTTTTGTCTAAAAAGATTTCTTTTACAAATGGAAAATGAAAAAGCGCTTGTGCCATAGGCGCATATTTAGTTTCGTCAATATTTTTAAATTCAAAAATACGCTCAACAACCTTCTTGTTTGCTACAAACTTCATTACTGTCGGATTTGGTGTGCTTTCCGCATAAATAGTAACTGGTACTACTTTTTTAGGTGAAGCAGCTTCGCTGATGATTTCCTTTCCACTATTGATATATGCTTGAATTTGCTCGGCAACTTCTTCTTGTACAGCTGGCCATTCAACAATGTTATAGCGCTCAATTGCGATAAAATTTCCAGAAATAAAGATGGTTTTTACAAAAGGTAAATAAAATAATTGTTGTGCTAAAGGGGAATCTTTGGCGTCGTCAATATTTTTAAACTCATAACTATTATGTCGTGTTAAAAATGTACTTGCCTCAAATTTTATAATTGATGGATTGCTCGTTTTTTCTATTTGTATGGTAATACCACTCATGGTTCAAATTTTTTACAAAAGTAACCATTATCGTTGTATTCTGTAAATGAGTTGCCTAAATTATGCTAATATGAAGGTGACTTTGAAAGAATTTTATTTTTTGTGTTAAAATAATTAGTAAATAATTACGTTTTTAATAAATTAACAGCCGAAACGAAATCATTATGCAAACAGGTTTCGTTGAAACGGGTTTTATTCCGGGAAACAACAATAATAAATTAGGATAAGCATGACTTACTTATCAAATAATTTATATATTTGACCAAATGTGTGGCATTTTAAGCTATGAAAATACATATTTTAAAAAAGTATTGCATTAAACTAATTGAAACACAATAATTTAAGCCTCGTTATCAAATAAATAAGTTGCATTGAATTTCGATATGACTAAAATTCGTGTCGATATTTTTTTCACAAAAAGATAAACACTAATGAAATTTAAAAAATACTTAGCTATTGTTGCCATCGCATTCGGAGTACAATGCTCTTTCGCACAAGATGGACTTCCTGTTTATGTTGACTATCTTTCTGATAATTTGTACTTAATACATCCTTCGATGGCTGGAGCTTCAAACACTTCTAAATTAAGATTGACAGCTAGACAGCAATGGTTTGATGTAGACAATGCACCATCATTACAAACATTGAGTTTCAACACGCGCGTAGGTGACAAAGTAGGTTTTGGAGCCATTTTATATAATGATGAAAACGGTAACTTTTCTCAGCAAGGAGCCTATTTAACATTTGCATATCACTTATTACTTTCAAGAAATACGGTTGATTTAAACCAACTATCTTTCGGAATTAGTACAGGATTTACACAAGGAACGTTAGATGAAACTGGTTTTGATATCATCAATAATCCTGATCCAATTATTTCAGGCGGACGATTGAATACTACCTATTTTAATGTTGACTTTGGAGCTTCTTACTATTTCCTGGACTTTTTTGCACATTTAACCATTAAAAATGCATTGCCAACGCAAAGAGATTTATTTTCTCAAGAATTTGAATCACAAAATCAACGTCGTTATTTAGCATCTGCAGGATATACGTTTGGTGGTTACGGAAGCGATTGGACTTACGAACCTTCTATGATGTTTCAGTACACAGAAGAAACACAAGAATCTTCGATTGATGCCAACATTAAAGTATACAGAAGATTAGAATTTGGTTCTGTTTGGGGCGGATTGTCTTACAGAAGAAGTTTAGACGGCGCAGAATTTGTAAATGGAACACAGGTAGACAATCAGAAGTTACAGTACATTACACCATTCGTAGGTGTAAATTATAACCGCTTTATGTTTGCGTATACGTATTCATATCAAGCAAACTCTTTAGTATTGACTAATGGAGGTTTTCACCAACTTACGGTTGGGTATAACTTCGGAGAACGAAGAGATCCTTACGATTGTAACTGTCCAGCGATTAACTAAGACATACACAAAATAATATATAAAAAAGGCTTGCAATAATTTTGCAAGCCTTTTTCTTTCGCACGTATATTGAAAATTGGTATAACTTTCAACGGCCTTTCACCTAACATCTAGTAGCGCAGCGATCTAGATTCCAACAGCGCAAAGCGCGGTCTAAGAGATTCCCGAGCAAGTGGGAATAAGTCTAAAGGCAAAGCAGTCTAGAAAAGTTGCTGCCTCAGCAGAAACAAGTCTAAAAGCGCAAAGCGCGTTCTAAAATCTAGTAGCGCAGCGATCTAGTATCTAAATCACCATGTATAATTCTTACGCGCTGCTTGCTTCTTAATCGCTTCAATCATGGCGCTTTCCAAATCATCTTTTCCATCTTTTTTGCTTTTTTGTGAAATGTATTGTTTGCGTTTTGCATTCAAGTCACGAATATTTTGTTGAATTTCAGAACGTTTCTTTTGTTGTGTTTTTACATACGCTAAAATTTGCTCTTTCGACTTTCCGCGTAATTCTGATGGCAATTCTTTTTCAGAGAGTTCTTCTATCTTTACAGAATCATTAGCGATACCATCTACCAAATCCCAAGAAGAATTCGTGTAAAAGCTAGAACTTTTTGAAACCGCTCGGTCTACTGCAATTTCTTCATTAATAGAATTTGCATTTTGATCCTGCGCGCTTTGTTGCATCATTTTATATTCTGCTTGTCTTCCATACGCAACATAGGTTTTGTTCAATTGCGAATTGTATTCCATGATTTTCTTATCGTATGGCGTTTGTACGTATACAATATTCTTATTCTGCGCAATCGTCATATAATCACCTTTTCCTAACACTGCGCCGTCTTTCCACATACCTGAAATTCCTTGCTGATAATTTCCGCAAAAAATAGTGTTGATCACCACGTCTTTTTCTCCTGCATTGGTAATCGCATCTTTATAGTTAACGTTTCCTTGTGTAAATGGTTCGTTTCCTGCGATAAACAACAGTTTCAAGTCTTTTGGATTCGCACCCCAACTCAACTGATCTAAAGACGTCTGAATTACATGGCCGCAAAACTCACTTCCGCCGCGTGTAGTGAGCGAAAATAATTTTTCAGAGATTTCATCCAAATCATTGCTAAACCCTAATACCTGGCGTATATAACCTTCTTCAGCGGATAAATTGTCGTTTCCGTACTCGTACAAAGCAATTTGTAAGTTGGGTTTCTCATTGCCACATTTGGCATAAGACAGTTCGTTAATAATTTCCCACAATTGCGCTTTTGCTTGATGAATCAATCCGTCCATACTATTGCTAGTATCTAGCAATAATGCTACTTTAATAGTGTTTTTGGGTTTTACTGGAAGTGTTTTTGTTTCAATAATGGTGCTCGCTTCTGTTTCACTCAATATAGCCATGTCTGCTTTTGAGTTTCCTTTGCAAGACATGGTTAACAACAATGTGCTTGCTAAAAATAGATGTAGTGTTTTCATTTTTTACTCGTTTTTTGTTTTTAATTCAAATCTGGTTAAAACAGTGGCGGTTAGGCTAATTTTTTGAAATGCGATATTTTCGAATTCTTTCAATTTTTGGTCTAGAATAACATTGGAAGTGTTTAGTGATAACATTTGTGACTGTGTATATCTGTTTTGTTCTACTTCTTTAATAAAAAGGGCTTTTCCAATTTCTTGGTCAATTGCTTCCGCATATTGTTTCGCTTTTTCTTTTGCTACTTTTAGAGAATTAATTTTTGTTTTTCGGCGAAATTCTTCAAGTTTAGAATGACTTACTTTTGCAATATTAGCATTGGTGATATTTAATCGATCTAATACTAAAAACGTCTTTGAGAGCGTTGCTCCGTCATGTACTAAGATTTGATACTTTTTTTCTTTTTCAACTTCATTACGAGCCAAAAATCGACGTTCATAACTTCCCTGAAAACCAGAAACAGACACATCTTTTTCGGTGTCAATTCCCAGGCTTTTCAAATTAGCAAGCAACAATTGTTCTTGTTCTTCAATGGTTTTTTTATGATTTTTCTCTGTCAATGTGACTGAAATATAAATTTCATCAGGAATGACTAAAGTTTCCGCAGTACCCGTAATTTCAATATAATTTTGATCAATAAAGTTTTTTCCGCTTTGCGCGATAGCAAACAAAGGCATACAAATGGAGAAAACGAAAATGGCTGTCAGTTGTTTCATGAGATACTTAATTAGATGTTTTTAATTCTTTAACGTCAATGTTGCCATCTGGAGAAATCACATAATATTTATGCTCTGTTTTAATTTCCGTTTTTGGCGCTTGTTTCTGTTCTTTTGGTTTGGGTGAATACACTAATTTGATTTGCATTCCCACTTGTACTACAGGTTCCAAAATAGCGGGATTGATCACGATGTCGTAATTTTCTGTTGAAATGGGTTGGTAATAATAAGAAGTCTGTTTTTTGGCTTTGGTAACGCTTCTCTTTCCTTCCAATGCTTCAAAAGAAATACTGTTGTAAGCTTGGTAGTTTTTGTAAAAATCTTTCGGAAAATAGCAATACTTATCATCTGCCATAATTGCGTTGTAGTTTGACAAATCGAAACCTAGCAGTTTGTAATATTCTTTTTCTTCTTTAATAAGTGATACAAGTGAAGTTTGTAGTTTTTTATACACTTCACGAATATTCTCAATAAAATAATCAACTTTTACCAAGTTGTAAATTTCATTCGCGGCGCAGGCGGCTAAAATCTTTTCAAACTGTGCTGTTTTTTTAAATTGAATGTGAATGTTTTGCTGTAACTCAAATCCTTTTGGAACTTCATTATATTTTTTGCTGAACAATTTTTTTTGCACTTCAATTTCATAGACAGGCACAAACGAAATCACATCAATAGCAATGTCTTCTTTTTTAATTCCCGCTGAAAGTAACTTGCTACGAACATTGTCAATACGTTCATTGACCAGTTTGTGCGTTTCTTCAGCAGTAGGACCAATCTGAGAAATATTAAACATGGCAGTATACGAAGTTGCTTTCGCATTGTACAACGCATGTACGTCAATAGTAATATTGGCACTAGGATTTACATTTCTTCTGTTTCTTGGCGATTGCGGACCATACACTTGTGCATTTCCTGTAGCAATATTCTGTCTGGAAATTTGAAGATTGCCATCATAGTTTCCTTTGTGTTGTGCAAAGATGAACTGGGAAATACATAAGCACAATAAGAGATTTATTTTTTTCATTAGTTTTTATAATTTCCCCTAAAAGTACCCGCAAAGAAATTCGAAAAAAACCGGGAATGAGTCAACAGTAAGCTTGAGTGAGTAAACAAATTCTTTCTATGAGAGAAATCGTAAAAAAACGACCTAAAAAGCACGAAAAACAGGGTTTTCACGAAGTACACATTTTAGTATATCAACGAAAGTGCGTAAGTTTATAATTCTTAATGAAAAGAATGAAACATAAACTTCGAATATTACTAGTGTTTTTTTGCTTGATTTCGATGCAGGATGTCGTTTCCCAGAACACACCTGACGAGCAAAAAGATAAATTTGCTTTTTTTACAGTTCGAGGCGAAATTAGAGGAAAAGACAATCGAGAACCTGTAGCGGAAGCAACAATACGTATTGTAGGTGGTGAGGTTGTGAAAACAAATATGTTTGGCCGCTTCACAATCAAAACGCGTGTGGGCGATCAGTTAGTGATAGAACATCCAAGTTTTGGTAAAGAGTTTCATGTCGTTACCAGTAATGAACCTATTGTGGTGTTGGTAGATGGTTATGGAGAAGAAGATCAAGAGCAAAAAACTTCTGTTGGACGTGCTAAAAAACGCAAATCGAATTTGACACAACATAAAGTCATGCTCGATTCTGCTCTGGTCTACAAGAAAAAAGATATTGAAAAAAGTATTCAATATATAGAAAGAGCGCTTGAAAATTTATATGATGACACTGACGAAAAACAATTGTCAGACTCGTATGAAGTGTTGGGTGATGTGTATGTGTATTGGAAACAATATGATTTAGCAATTAGTAATTATCAAATTGCTTTAAATACGTTCAGTACAACGCGTTTGTGGATTTCCTTGGGTAAAACGCAATTGTTGAATAAAGAGTATGACGAAGCAATCAAATCGTTCAATCGAATTTTGCGCAATAATGTATCAAGATATCAGCAAATTACGGCGTATGAAGGTTTGGGAGATGCGTACAAAGCACTGGAAAAATATACCGTTGCACTCGAAAATTACAACAAAGGTTTGGAGATTGCCAAGAAAGATCTCATCACACCAAAAATTACAGACTTAAATTCCAAAATAGCAGACAATTATGCGGTAAGTGGAAATACCTTAGAAGCACAAGGATATTATACCAATTCGTTAAACTTAGCGCAAAATCAAAACTTAAAGCGCGCTATTGTAGAGCAAGATCGTGTCGCTAATTTTTACAATTCAAACAATTTTTATGACAAAGAAATTGAGTTGCGAAAAAAGAATTTGGAAGATTTAGAAAAATCGGGAGAAGAAAAACAAGTGGCTCAAGATCCTGTGAAAGACTCTATAATCATTACCTCACAACGAATAAATTATAAAATTGGAAATGCATTTGTACAACAGGAAAAGTATGATGAAGCATTGCCATATTTAGAGAAAAGTATCTCGGAAGCCAATATGAAAGAAGACTTAATTGTTGCCAAAGATGCTACTCGAAAACTATCCGAAACGCTGGAATCACTTGGAGAGTTTGACGAAGCGCGTAAAACGTTTCAAGATTACGTAGCCTTGGTCAACGAACTGACGTTGCGTAAAGAACAGGAAATTTCACAAGCAAGTCGTTTGCGCAAAAATATTCAGGAAAAGCAAACGCGCATCATGAGTTTGGAAGCCGATCGGAAGTTAGAACGCACGCGCATTGAAAGTTATTTGCGAGAACAGTTATTGGTAGAACAAAGCAATACGACTCAAAAATATACGATTTACTCTCTCATTTTTGGAATGACGTTACTGATTATCACTATTTATCTTTTATATCGAAATAGTAAACAGCAAAAACTTGCCAATAATTTGTTGGCTTTAAAATCGCTTCGTACGCAAATGAATCCCCACTTTATCTTCAACGCGTTGAATTCTGTAAATAATTACATTGCTTTAAATGATGAACGCAACGCCAATCGGTATCTTTCGGAATTTTCAACCTTAATGCGTGCCGTTTTGGAAAATTCGGATGAAGATTTTATTCCGCTATCTAAAGAGTTAGAGCTTTTAGAGTTGTACGTGCGACTAGAACATATGCGCTTTCAAGACAAGTTTGATTATGAAATTAACGTAGACGAACAGCTGAAAGTTTCTGAATTCCAAATTCCGCCAATGCTGCTACAGCCGTATATTGAAAATGCTATTTGGCATGGATTGCGTTATAAAGAAGAAAAAGGAATGTTGAAAATTTCCATCGCGCCAAAAACGGATGAAATGCTTGAAATTGTAATTGAAGATGACGGAATAGGGCGCAAGCGTTCTATGGAATTAAAGACGAAAAATCAATTGCGTCAAAAATCGAAAGGAATGGGAAATATCAAAAAACGTATTGCCATTTTGAATGATATGTATAAAGACAAAGTAGATGTTTCTATAACCGATGTTTTTGAAGACGGACAAGGAACTAAAGTAATACTAACGCTTAAAAAAGACTAAATGCAATTACAAACCATTATTGTTGAAGACGAAGAAATTAGTAGAGAAATTCTAAAGAAATACGTTGCCAAATATTGTCCAAATGTCAATGTTATTGGAGAAGCTTCTAATATTGAAGATGCTTTGATTTTGATTCGAAACAACGAATTAGATTTGGTGTTTTTGGATGTAGAAATGCCGTTTGGAAATGCGTTTGATTTACTGGAAAAAGTTGGCGATCGTTCGTTTGAAACCATTTTTGTAACCGCGTACGATCATTATGCAATTGAAGCACTAAACAGTCACGCGTCGTATTATTTGCTGAAGCCAATTTCGATTGATGAATTGATCAAAGCGGTAGATCATGTAATTTCTATCAAAAGTAAAGAAGAACGTTTGGCAGAAACTGTCTTAGCGACTACGATTGAAACGATCAATGGAAAAATAACCATTCCGCAACAAGATGGTTTTGAAGTGCTGAATGTTTCGGAAATTGTGTATTGCAAAGCAGATGATAATTATACGGAAATCTATGTCAACGATGCTAGAATTGTGGTGAGTAAAACACTAAAATACTTTGAAGAAGCCTTAAGTCAATATCCGTTTGCTCGCGTGCATAAATCGTATTTAGTCAATGTAAACGAAGTCGTAAAATACCGAAAAGGAAAGGGCGGAAGCGTCGTACTGAGCAACGGAAAAGAAGTCTTAGTTTCTTCTACTAAAAAAGCGAATTTATTGTCGTATTTTAAATAGGTATTAGGTACTAGTGTTAAAGAAAATCTACACCTCGATATTTATATGTAGAAATACTATTAGAGCCTAAAAATTTGATACGTTATTGCGAACGAAGTGAAGTAATCTGTTTCTTTTTCATGTTAAGTATACATTGTTCTATTCGTCAGGTCGAGTGAATTTGTGAAGCAAATTAGTATCGAGATCTAATTAGAATTTCAAAGTACTTCTCGATACAATTTTTCTTCATTTCATTACGAAAAACCACTCGAAGAGACGTCTGAAACTTAAGATTCAAATTAACAAATTAACAAATCAACAAAAAACAAAAGCGAAGCG
>CAZHSA010000123.1:4462-9990 GCA_964535135.1 uncultured Kordia sp. | reverse complement strand
CTTCTTTAGATAATACCCAACCTCCAGAAAATGCAGAGAATGTACCTGCTTTGTTTGCTGTAGGGAATTTATCGGAACGATCACGTCTGATAGAAGCTTCAAATAAATACTTCCCTGAATAATCATACGACAATCTACCATACATAGATACTAAGTTATCTCTAAAAGTAACGATGTTCTCTGTTCTATCATCTACCGTATATCCTGGTAAGTCTAAATCAAATCCTGTAAAATCAGGAATTGCTACCGATCCAGTTCTTGACGAAACTGTTGGTACTTCAAAATCTTCCGCAGAATATCCTGCCAATGCAGCAAAGTTATGATTGCCAAACGATTTTGTATACGAAGCAAAGTTTTCCCATAACCAACGTCTTGTACGAACTCTTGATTCTGACATGGTGAATGTTGTATTTTGCGCTTCAGAAGCTACAAAATATGGTGTGATGGTGTTTTCATTTGAGAAATCTCCGTACTCATATCCAAATCTAGAAGTGAAATTTAATCCTTCTAAGATTTTGAATTTACCATATATAGTAGATAAGAACTGATTGTTATTGTTTAGCGTTCTATTTACATCTGCTAATGCAACAGGATTTAATGTTTCTCCTGTTGAGTAGGTTGGATATCCATATACAGCGCCATAACTTGTTGTTAATAATGGTACATCTGGAAATCCGTTGTTCGCAGCTCTGTTAAATACTTCCGCAGGCACTTCTCCTACACCATACTTAACTGGTGTTAGTGGATCTAATACCAATGCATTTTGAATAACACCACGTGTATCATTGTTTTCCTGTACACCTCTTCTTTTTATGAATGAAGTTGTAGCACTAACACCTGCTTCAAACCATTTTGTGATATCACTTTTTAAGTTGATACGCAATGCAGTTCTTTTAAAAGAAGAATTTTCTTGAGACACAATACCATCTTGATCTGTATGCGCTACCGATGCATAATAGGAAATTCCTGCAGCTTCTCCAGAAAGACTTACATCATAACGCTGCATAAAAGCAACATCAAACACGGCGTCAATCCAATTGGTATCCACTCCGTTATCTACTACAGATGTAATTCCTGCTTCATTCATATAGGTTACGAATTGAGAAGCATTCATTAATTCAATATCACTTTGTAAAAATTGAAGACCAAGTTGCGAACTAAAGTTCACCTTCACGCCTTCTCCTTTTCCATTTTTCGTCGTAATGATGATAACACCATTTGCACCTTCTGTACCATAGATCGCTGCAGATGCTGCATCCTTTAATACTTCTAAGTTTTCAATATCAGATGGTGGAATGTTATCAATATTAGAAACTTTCATTCCATCTACAATAAATAATGGTTCTGAAGTTCCACTTGATCCTGTACCTCTAATACGAATTCGAGCACCGGAACCTGGCGAACCAGATGATGACGAAACCGTTACACCCGAAGTTCTACCTTGTAAGGCTTGCTCTACTCTTTGATTGGAGACACTTTTAATGTCTTCAGCATTTACACTTGAAATGGCACCAGTTACTAAGCTTTTCTTTTTAGCTCCATATCCAACTACAACTACTTCATCTAATGCGCTTTGATCTTCTTCAAGCGTCACATCAATTACTGTTTGGTTTCCTACTGAAACCTCTTTGGTTTTGTAACCCACATAGCTAAATACTAAAATGTCGGTTGACTTTACATTTTGAATAGTATACTTACCATCAAAATTTGTGGCTGTTCCATTATCGGTTCCTTTTACAGAAACATTTACTCCAGGAACTGGTCCTGTTGCATCAGAAACAACTCCCGTAATTTCTTGTGCATGTAACATACTGAATGATGACAGCAACATTACCAGGAAAAAGTTTTTAAAAAAATTGTTTTTCATATTGTTAATTAATTAGGCTATTTGTTAGATAAAAAGCATTTTTCAAGACATTTTTTGTCAAAAAAAGAATAAACACACTATATTATTTTCACCTTTTTAAACAAAAAATCATTTTATTTGCACAAATGTATACTCAATATTAACAAATCTTTAATACAATTTTATCAAATGTCAATATATTTTTTGTAAAATTGTGTTAAAATAAGTTCATAGATTCATGCAAAAAAAGATTCATAGAGAGATTACGCAGCTTTCTCAGGCCGATAGTTTTCTCGTATATTATAGAGTAAAAGACGACTTTGATTTCCCTTTACATTTTCATCCTGAATACGAATTGAACTTTATTTATAATGGTGATGGCGTTCGAAGAGTGATTGGCGATCACATGGAAGAAATTGGAAAATACGAACTGGTATTGGTAGGTCCAAATTTACCACACTGTTGGGAACTTCATAATTGCAAGAACAAAGAAATACACGAAGTCACGATTCATATTCATAATGACTTGTTAGATGAGAAGCTATTATCACGCAGAGTGTTTAAGTCTATCAAAGATATGTTAAACAGATCTATTCACGGGATCTTATTTTCTGAAAAAATTTCTGAAGAAATCATGCCAAGATTGCTTGAACTCCCCAAAACATCTGGGGTTGACTACTTTTTAGAGTTTATTTCCATCCTACAAGACTTATCTAATTCACGCAATCAGAAGCTACTATCTACTTCGTTTTCAAATTATAACGAATTTGAGAATAGTGACAAGATTAAAAAGATCTATGAGTACATTCAAAACAACTTTGACCGCAAAATTACTCTCGACGAAATTTCAGCATTAATCAACATGACACCTGTTTCTTTCAATCGTTTTATTAAGAGTAGAACAGGCAAAACTTTTATCGCGTTTACTAATAGTACGCGCGTGAGTTATGCCACTCGCTTCCTCTTAGAGACAGATATGAGCGTAGGAGAAATCGCGTATAAATGTGGCTTTAACAATTTGGCACATTTCAATAGAATGTTTAAAAAAATAAAAAAAGCGACGCCAAGTGAATTCCGAGCAGAGTTTAATGGCATCCAAAAAGTACTCTAATACTATTTTGTCATTTTTAAATCATTTTTGACTTTTAATTGTAAAAAAATATCAAGTTTTGACTATTTATGTACAATCTCACTCATTAATATATTATACATTTACAAATGCAATCCAATAAAAAATTACCGATGATTAAACGACACTACAAACTATTGATAGCCGCGGGCATGATGTTTAGTTTTTTTGGATTTGTAATGAACAAAAAAAGTGATTCAAACATGGAAGTTTTAAAAATAGCAACCGTTGAACAAAGAGTAGATTCTTTACTAAGAATAATGACCTTAGATGAAAAAGTAGGTCAAATGAACTTATACAATGGTTTTTGGGATGTTACCGGACCAACACCAGAAGAAGGTTCTGCAAAATTAAAATACGAACACCTTCGAAAAGGTTGGGTTGGCGCTATGCTGAGTGTTCGAGGCGCTCGAAATGTACAAGAAGTACAACGCATTGCCGTTGAAGAAACACGTTTGGGAATTCCGTTATTGATCGGGTTTGACGTGATTCACGGTTATAAAACCCTAAGTCCTATTCCACTCGCAGAATCTGCAAGTTGGGATTTGGAAGCCATTGAAAAATCAGCACGTGTAGCTGCTACAGAAGCATCTGCCGCAGGCATCAACTGGACGTTTGCACCAATGGTTGATATTTCAAGAGATCCACGTTGGGGACGCGTCATGGAAGGTGGCGGAGAAGATCCATATTTAGGAAGTAAAATTGCCAAAGCACGTGTACACGGTTTTCAAGGAGACGATTTAACAGACAAACATTCCATCGCAGCTTGCGCAAAACACTTTGCAGCCTACGGATTTTCAGAAGCAGGAAAGGAATACAACAGCGTAGATATTGGAACCTCAACTTTATACAATACCGTACTTCCACCCTTTAAAGCAGCAGCAGATAGCGGCGTAAAAACGTTTATGAACTCTTTCAATGAGTTGAATGGCGTTCCCGTAACTGGAAGCGAGTTTTTACAAAGAGACATCTTAAAAGGTGCCTGGAATTTTGACGGTTTCGTCGTTTCAGATTGGGCGTCTATCAACGAACTTATCTTTTGGGGACATGCTAAAAACAAGCGCGAAGCAGCCATTATTGCTTCCAAAGCAGGTTCGGATTTAGACATGGAAGGCTATGTATATGTTCGCGAATTGGTAAAACTTGTAGAAGATGGCGTTGTCAAAGAAAGTATTGTGGACGATGCGGTACGTAGAATTTTAAAAGTGAAATTTGAATTAGGATTGTTTGACAATCCATATATGTATTGTGATCCTGAAAATGAAAAAGCAGTGATCGGAAAAACAGAACATCATGAAGCTGTATTGGATGTGGCTAAAAAGTCAATTGTGTTACTAAAAAACGAAGGCAACGTACTTCCGTTAAAGAAAAAAGGACAAAAGGTAGCGTTAATTGGACCACTTGCTGCAGACAAAAACAGTCCGTTAGGAAGCTGGCGCATTGCCTCTGATGACAATACAGCTGTTTCTGTTTTAGAAGGAATGAAAAAATACACCGGCAACACCTTAACACATAAAAAAGGAATTGATCTCGTAGAAGGACATACCGCATTTATTGAAGAAGTGGTGGTAAACACTACCAACCGTGATGGTATTCAAGAGGCTGTAAACACCGCAAAAACTGCTGATGTTGTAGTGATGGTATTGGGCGAACACGGTTTTCAAAGTGGTGAAGGAAGAAGTAGAACCAACTTGGACTTACCAGGCTTGCAACAAGAATTGCTAGAAGCGGTGTATGCCGTAAACAAAAACATTGTACTCGTCTTAAACAACGGACGACCATTAGCCATTGAATGGGCAGCAGAAAATATTCCTGCTATTGTAGAAGGTTGGCAGCTTGGAACCCAATCTGGAAACGCGATTGCACAAGTATTGTATGGCGATTACAACCCAAGCGGAAAGTTACCGATGACGTTCCCAAGAAATGTGGGACAAGTTCCTATCTATTATAATTATAAAAGTACCGGAAGACCTAATAATGATAACGACAATGTATTCTGGTCACATTATATTGACGTAGAAAATACGCCGTTGTATCCGTTTGGTCACGGTTTGAGTTATACAACGTTTGAATACAAAAACTTCAAAGTACACGGAGATGAATTCGCAATTGGTGAAGACATTAAAGTTACTGTCGATGTGACTAACACTGGCGATTATGACGGAAAAGAAGTGGTACAATTATACATTCGAGATTTATTTGGAAGCATCACGCGTCCTGTGAAAGAATTAAAAGGTTTTGAGTTGGTAAACTTCAAAAAAGGAGAAACCAAAACCATCGAATTTACATTGACCGAAAAAGAACTAGGCTTCTTCAACAATCAAGGGAAATATATCGTAGAAGCGGGAGACTTTGAAATATTTGTTGGCGGAAGTTCATATACGGTACTAAAAGACACATTTATATTAAAACATTGATTTTTATGCCCTACGCATAAGATTAATACACATTGGTTTATTTATTTAATTCGGAAAGATGCTCTGTTTGTTGAGCATCTTTTTTTTGTCTTAGGTGTTTTGTTAGTTGTGAGATGTTAGTAGTGAGTATTGAGAA
>CAZHSA010000123.1:0-4362 GCA_964535135.1 uncultured Kordia sp. | reverse complement strand
TTTTTTGTCTTAGGTGTTTTGTTAGTTGTGAGATGTTAGTAGTGAGTATTGAGAAGTTTCAAAACACGAACTGATAGCACAAAAGTTTAAACAAACAAATCAACAAACAAACAAATCAACAAACAAACAAATCAACAAACAAACATATTGACATATTGACAAATCAACAAGTTAAAAAAACAGTCTAAAAATCTAAACCAGTCTACATTCAAAGCTCCAAAATAGCATCTTCTGTAAACGCATAATTCACGCTACCTTCTAGAGTTGATCGTGTGTTTAATCCTGTGAATAAACTAAATGCTGGTAAAATTAATTGTTGTGGATTGACTTGAAAACAAGGAAGTTTCAAATATTGTCTGCCTTTCATTTTAATGCGCACGCCTGGATGAATATGTCCTGAAATGTAATGTTTACCTGCTGAAACTTTCACTGCATCATGAACAAATACAAGCGCGTTGTATGCTTGTTGTTTTTTGGTGTGAAAACCCAAATTTTCGTAAAATTGTGTGGAGAAACGATCGTGATTGCCGCGGATTAAAATCTTTTCTAAACCATCAAACTGTTGCATCCACTGAATAAAAACATCAAAATTCTGATTGTATTCCGCATGAAACAAATCGCCTACGACTAGTATTTTTTTAGGATTAAAATTAACGATCAATGCTTTAAGCCGTTGTAAATCTTTCAGCAAAATATTATCAGGTACTGCAATTCCATGTTGCTGAAAATGCGCCGTTTTCCCAATATGAATGTCCGATAAAATCAAGGCTTCTTCCGCTTCCCAAAACAACACACGTTGATTGGTTAAGGTCAATATTTCGTTCCCAAAACGAATATCTTTGGTCACTATATTCACGTTAGTATTTTATATTGTTGTTTTTGCAATCGTGCAATACGATCGCTTAATTTTTCACTGCTCATCGTATCGCGCAAGCCATCTACTTTTATCGGAAAACTCAACGGCGTATACCCTTTGGCTTCTTTCAATATAAGCGTACTTTTAGAAATTCGATCAAAGGCTTCCTGCAAACGCACTTCTTCCAATTGCTCGTTAAATACTTCTGTATATGCTTGTCGCAAAAGTAAGTTATTCGGTTCGTAATCTTCCAACACTTTAAAAATTAAGCTTGATGACGATTGCAAACTTTTGTTTGTTTTTCTTGCGCCAGGTCGCGATTGTACTACTAAACCTGCAATGACCGCGATATCACGAAATTTTCTACTAGCTACTTCCGATGCATTGATACTCGCAATGACGTCGTCCATTAAATTTTCTTTCGAAAGAATTTCTTTTAAGTTAGCTATTGTCACAGGAATATCTTGATCGCTCAACAATCCAAAACCATAATCGTTCATGGCAATAGAAAAGGTAATTGGCAGCAATTTTCCAATGCGATACGCAATTAACGACGCCATAATTTCATTGACCAAACGTCCTTCAAACGGATAAAAGAATAAGTGACAACCTTCTTTTGACTGTATTTTTTCTACTAAAAACTCATCCGACTTCGGAATGTGCGAATGTGCTTGTTGCGTCACTAACAGCGGATTCAAAAACTTCAATTCGCGTTCTCGGGTAGATGGCTGCAAAGCATCGTTCAGTTTCAAGCGTAAATAATGGCTCAAATAAGAAGTCAACGGCAAGCGTCCGCCTTTCCAACTTGGCGTAATCGCTTTTTTGGCTTTGCTTCTTCGCACGTACACGGTCATTTCTTTAATATGAACAATTTCCAAGACTCTTCCCGCAAGGACAAACGGCATTCCTTTCTTTAATTTTGAGATAAAATATTCTTCAATCATTCCCAAATGTCCGCCTTTCATGTAGCGTACACGCAACATCGCGTCACTCACAATAGCGCCAATATTCATCCGATGCAACATGCTAATACGCCTACTTTTTACCACATATGCTTCCTTTTCTTCGTCAAAAACGACTTTGTGAAATTCCTCATACGCATGCAAAGTGGTGCCGCCTTTGGTGATGAATTGCATTGCCCATTCAAAATCATCTTTTGTCATGTATGAAAACGCATGTGTTTGTTGCAGCATCGCAAAGGTTTCTTCACGTTTGAAACCTTCGCCGACCGCGAGTGTAACTAAGAATTGCACCATCACATCGTACGTCAATACCATTGGCGTTCGCGCTTCTACATCGCGTTGTTTTACCGCTTCTTTTAACGCTGAAACTTCGATCAATTCGAGCGTATGCGTAGGCACAAAATATACTTTTGAAACTTCATGAGGCGAATGTCCGCTACGTCCTGCTCGCTGAATGAACCGTGCAATTCCTTTTGCCGAACCAATTTGCACCACACAATCGACAGGTTTAAAATCGACACCTAAATCGAGTGAAGATGTACACACCACAACTTTCAATAGGTTTTGATTGATGGCATCTTCAATCCAATTGCGCAATTTTGCATCAATAGATCCGTGATGAATCGCAATTTGTCCCGCTAAGTCAGCATCTGCTTCCAACAGCGATTGATACCACAATTCTGCCTGACTGCGTGTGTTGGTAAAAACGAGCGTTGTATTGTTTTCGTAAATCACTTTTAGCACACTTTTGGCGAGTTGCTTTCCCAAATGTCCCGCCCACGGTAACAATTCTACCTCATCGGGCAACAAGGATATGATTTTTAGTTTTTTCTTTTCTTTAGAAGTGACAATCGTTGTTTTGACGTTTTCGTACGGAATTAATACTTTTTTGGCTTCTTCTAAATTTCCAATAGTTGCGGAAACGCCCCAAATTCGAATGCTTGGCGACAATGAACGCAAACGTGCAATCGCCAATTCGGTTAGCACGCCACGTTTTGTGGAGAGCAACTCGTGCCATTCATCCACGACCACACAGCGAATATGTTTGAACCAACGCGAATTTTTCTTTTGTGAGAAGAGTAAGTGCATCGTTTCGGGTGTTGTCAACAAAATATCAGGCATGTTTCGTTCTTGTTTGCGTCGCACTGCTGTAGAAGTGTCTCCGTTTCGAACGGCGGCTTGCCAATCGAGACCAATTTCGTCAATGGCAGCTTGCATGGCAATTTGTAAGTCTTTCGCCAACGATCGCAATGGACTTATCCAAAGCAGTTTGATGCCTTTTTTATAGCTTTTAGGGTGATTCAAATAATCAATCAACACGGCTAGAAACATGGAGTATGTTTTTCCAAAACCCGTCGGCGCCACCACAAGTCCGTGATAGTTTTTTGCATACTTTTTCCAAGCGTTCAGTTGAAAGTCAAAAGGAGAAAATCCTTTATCAGCCATCCAATTGTGAATGATTCTGTAGCCTTCTGTGTTTTCTAGTTTGCTCAATTGGTTATTTGTTTTTTTTTATTTGTTTAAAAACTATCCGTTTCATAGTACTTCTCGATACACCAAATTATAAATTTGGCACTCGAAGTGACGTTTGGGATTTTCTTAGTCCCTTTTACTTTTCGAAAATTGATTTCGATATAAATTCGTCACTTATATTGACTCAAAGTGACATTTGAAACTTCTCAATACTAACAACTCAATACTACTAATTTTTACTTCCATAGGAATAAAAAATTAACTAGCAAATATCAAATCCTTTACACGTTCAATGGTATCAATGTCGTCAATAGTTTTGTCTTTTCGCCAACGTTTTATTCTTGGAAAACGCAACGCAACTCCCGATTTGTGACGTTTGCTGAGTGCGATACCTTCAAAGGCAATTTCAAAGACCAATTCGGGTTTTACGGTGCGTACAGGTCCAAATTTTTCAATAGCGTTTTTGTGTACCCAACGACTGATTTCTGTAATTTCTACATCTGTGAGCCCTGAATAGGCTTTAGCAACCGTAACCAATCCATCTTCTTTTTGTACCGCAAAGGTATAATCGGTGTATTTGGAACTTCGACGACCACTTCCTTTTTGCGCGTAAATCATCACAGCGTCTATCGTTAACGGATCTACTTTCCACTTCCACCAATCACCTTTTTTTCTTCCTGTATGATACGGTGATTTTTTTTGCTTGAGCATCAAACCTTCCGAATTGACACTCCGAGACGCTTCGCGAATCGCATATAATTCTGACCAATTTTCAACGTGTATCACTTCTGATAGTTGTATATTTTCTGCCGTATTTTGCTGAAAGATGAGCTCTAATTTTTCACGCCGTTCCGCTAAAGACGTTTCACGAATGTCTCCATTTTCAAATTCCAACATATCATACGCATAAAATCCAACAGGCACTTCCTCCAATAGTTTTTTAGAGATATTTTTTCGATTCAAGCGTTTTTGTAAATCGTTAAATAATAGCACACTACTATCTTTTATGGCGAGAATTTCACCATCAATGACAAAATCGTGTTTCCACGTTTGAAAGACTTCCGTAAGTTC
>CAZHSA010000122.1:5722-10016 GCA_964535135.1 uncultured Kordia sp. | reverse complement strand
TAGATGTTAGATGTTAGATGTTAGATGTTAGATGTTAGATGTTAGATGTTAGAAACTATATTTTTTGTCACGAATACACGAATATTTACAAACATGTATCAAAAAATCATCAATCTGAAATTGCAAATCCAAACGTCACTTCGAGTGGAATCTTGTAAAGATTTTGTATCGAGAAGTACTTGGAAGCAGTCTGTTTCATAGCATTCCTCTATACAACGAATCACAGATTCGCCACTTGAAATGATGACTTTTGTTCCCTTAACTTCTCATCCCACACTTTTACATTGAGTTGAATCGAAATGTGTTGCAGAATCTACTTTGATGTATTTGGATTCCTGCCTTCCCAGAAATGACAACGGAAACTTCTCAATACTAAATACTCATTTCTCACTACTACATTAAGACTGATTCTTAGCTTCAATCCACATTGACATGTATTTCGTGCTTTGCGTGTTGTGCAATTGTAACAAGCTTCCAAAGAAGTTTTGCGTTCGGTGAGCTGAAAGATTGTTTTGTGTAATTTCTATTTTGTCTAAAAGCTGTTGCTGAAAGTATTCTTTTTGATAGCGCGTGGAAAGAATTTCAAAACCATATTGCTGCGCTTGTTGCCAACGATCTTTGTTAGTATATAAATGTACTGTTTCTTCAATGAGTGTTTGCAAATCGTCTGAAACAACTCCGTTCCAAGGCAAATTGCCATGCATACCTTCTGCGCCAATACTACTTGTTACGCAAGGCGTTCCGTTTTGCATGCCATCAATAAATTTTCCTTTGAGTCCTGCGCCAAAACGCAAAGGTGCTAATACTATTTTCGCTTTCGAAATGACCTCAGCAGCACTTTCGGCTCTGCCTTTTACAAAGAATTTATCTTTTGGCTGATTGAGTTGTAAGTTGTGTTCTTTAGCATACGAACCGTACACATGCATTTCGGCTTTGGGTAGTTTTTTCCGTAAGATGGGCCACACTTCTTTTTTTAAATACATTACCAAATCGCGATTGGGTGCATGCAGAAAGTTTCCGATCGTCACAAAATGCTGTCGTTCTTCAAAAGTTGGCAACGCATTGATGCTTTCTGTCGATGGCGCTTCTGTCATGAACGGAATGTATACTAAAAGCGAAGCATCTATCTTAAAATGATCAATCAATAGTTGGCGTTCTACTTCGGAGATGAGCAACGAGATATCGCAGCGTAAAATGCTGGCAATTTCTCGCTGTGCAAGGTTGTATCTTTTTAATTGATCTATGTGAAATTCTTTCCCATCTTTTAATGCTTGATGGCGTGCTTTTCGCAGACTGTGTACATCTTCTGTATCCAGAATTCGCAGTGCGTTTGGACACTGTTCCGCCACGCGCCAACCAAATTGTTCTTCCATCATAAAACGATCAAACAGTACGATAGACGGCTGCAATTTTTTAACGAACTCGTCAAAGCTACTATCATTGATCTGAATGGTTTTTGCCGCAATTCCTATCTGACGTAAGTCATAGCAAAATTCGCCTTGTACAGCAGGACATGAAAACGTAACTTCCCAGTTTTCTGCTCGAAATAGTTGCAATAACTGCAACATACGTGTGCCAGCAGCAGAAGAATTCGGTTCTGGCCAAACATAGCCAATGACTAAGATTTTTTGCATTATTCGTCAGTGTGTAACGTTGTGGGCGGACGATATTTGTTGAAAGGAATTTTGAGCAAACTTTTCAGATTTGCATTTTCAGACGCATCCGGATAAGTGTCAACGCCGTACACCAAAGTTTCAGGATCTTTCACCGCAAAGGTTTTAAATATACGATCCCAAATAGAAAATATATTTCCGTAGTTAGTGTCTGTATAAGGCAACACATGATGATGATGCACTTTATGCATGTTCGGCGACACAATGAGGTAACTAATCCACGTATCAACTTTTTTCGGAATGTTGATGTTTGCATGATTGAATTGTGATAACACCACAGACATGGATTGGTACAGCATGATAATTGCAACAGGCGCACCCACGATGAAAACTCCTAAAAGTGTAAATACAAATCGGATGACACTTTCTCCTGGATGGTGTCTGTTCGCCGTCGTCGTATCTACATGTGTATCTGTATGATGTACTAAATGAAAACGCCACAAAACAGGCACTCTGTGCTCTACATAATGTGCCAACCACGCGCCAAAGAAATCGAGCAAAGCCACGCCAATTAAAACGTACCACCAAGCTGATAATTCAGGAAGTTGTACATCAATCCATTGAAGAATTCCAAACTTATTGGCTACCGTCCAGTCGGATACTTTGAGTAATAAAAACGCCAATACAAAGTTGACAACGATGGTTGTGAGCGTAAAAAAGATATTGATCCCTGCATGATTTACTTTTTTATAGTTGAATCGAAATAGCGGAACAATGTACTCTATCAACCAAAAAAAGGCAATTCCGCCTACTAAAATAAGGCTTCTGTGCGATGAGGGAATGCTGTCAAAATATGCTAAAATAGGTTCCAAAATAGTATAAGATTTCGTAGGTTTTTTGTGTGTTTATAAAGATACGCTTTTCTGAAAATGCGTCCAAATTAACGTTTTCCCTTTGCCGCTACTACCGTCTTTAGTTTTTCAACGATGTTATAGGTTGCGGGACAAATGGACATGTTGTTCATCGTAATTTCAGAAATCTTGTGGAATTTCTTTCGATTCGTATGCGGATATTCACGACACGCTTTTGGGCGAACATCATAAATATTACATTCATTGTCGGCTCCTAAAAAGTGACAAGGCGCACTTTGCAACACATAAAAATTGTCTTCATCAAAGTATAAAAACTGACTGATAAACTGATGTTCCTTCATTCGGAAATGCTTAGAAATTCGAGCAATATCAGCATTTGTAAAAATAGGACTTGTGGTTTTGCAACAATTTGCACAGGCAAGACAATCCGTAGTTGAAAACTCTTCCTCGTGCAACTCCTGCATGATGTAATCTAAATTTTTGGGAGTTTTCTTTTTTAGTTTTTGGAAGAATTTCTGATTCTCTTTCTCAACTTCTTTTGCCTTTTTGGGCAACGCATCAATAATGTCCTGCATGTGAATTTGGGTTAAAAAACAAAAATATCGAATATTTTCAGATTTATTGGGTAACAAAGTTAACAATATGATACTTCTAAGTGTAAATACAACATAGAATCTGTTTTTTACGCATAAAAAAGGGGAACCATTCTCGAAAATTGAGGGATTTTAGGGTATAGGTGAATTCTGTTAATTATTTAGGTTATAGTTAACACGTTAGCAACGACAACTACTATATATTAGTTAGGAGTCGTTGCTTTTTTTATACACTTTCGTGAACCATTTCTGAGCAAACGAATGACAGCATTAAAATTTTAATTATCGCATAAAAGTTCAATTACTTGCTGTACTTTTGTTGTTTATTTTTAGGATTGATGAAAGACTTATTCGGAAAAGCAATTTTAGACTATCAACTTGGTAAGTACACGGAAGATATTGTAACGTCCACTTCTATTTCGGAAGAAGACACACTGTCACTTCCCTACTTGTTTCGTTCATACGACGAAATGCCTGTATTGGAACAAACAGCGTTGCAATTAACAAAAGGAACCGTTTTAGATGTAGGTTGTGGCGCAGGAAGTCATAGTTTGTATTTGCAAAACGAACGCAATATGGAAGTCACAGCGATTGATGTGTCTGAAGCTGCCATTGAAGCGTGCAAATTGCGAGGCATACAACAGGCGGAAACGGCAGATGTCCTCAATTTTAAAGGAAAATTTGATACAATTCTCTTATTGATGAATGGCGCAGGCATGTGTGGAAAACTGAATAAAATTTCAGCTTTTTTAAACCATTTAAAAACCATATTGAATGATGGCGGACAAATTTTAGTAGATTCTTCCGACATCATTTACATGTTTGATGAAGACGAAGATGGCGGCAAGTGGATTCCTTCTGACAGCGATTATTATGGCGAATTGTTATATTATGTGAGTTACAAAGGCGAACACGAAGCACCTTTTCATTGGTTATACATTGATTACAATACGTTACAAAATGCGGCACACGCTTGTGGTTTTCAATGCGAACTTATGTTAGAAGGCGAACATTATGATTATTTAGCGAAGCTGACTGTTTGATGTAATAATGTATCAATGTAACTACAAATTAATGTGTTAATGGAATCATTGAATTGAGCAAAGCTGAATCTTAAATTCTAACAAATCTAAAAAGCGAAGTATTCTAAGCGCAAAGCGAGTCTAAAACATCAATTCAAACTATAGCCTTTAGCTGCCAATTTGTTGATGACACT